>NZ_FLUY01000187.1 GCF_900092655.1 Candidatus Thiosymbion oneisti | reverse complement strand
CTGGATTCCGGCAATCCCTGCCGGAATGACGGGGTAGGGGTCGGCAGACTTCATCACTTAAAATTTAGCCACTACCCTGGAGGGATATTGGCGAAGCACGAGCGGTGAAACGATTGTTCCTTTAAACTAAGTCATTGAAGAGGTTTTCATGAAGTCTCAAAATATTATTCTTATCACTGGGTCAAGCGGTCTCATCGGTAGTGAAGTTGTCGCGTTCTTCGCTCGTGATGGTCGTATTATTCACGGAGTTGACAACAACCAGCGTGAGGTGTTCTTCGGCGCATCTGGCAGCACGCGATGGAATCAAGAGCGGTTGAAGCAGCAGTATTCCAGTTTCACCCACCATGATCTTGATATCAGGAATAGGGAGGGCGTATTCAATTTGGTGGCGGATCTGCGCCCTTCTGCAATCGTTCATGCAGCCGCCCAACCTTCTCATGATCGTGCGGCACAGATTCCGTTCGAAGATTTCGATACGAATGCAGTCGGTACGCTGAATCTTCTTGAGGCTGCTCGCCAACATTGCCCAGAATCTCCCTTTGTGCACATGTCCACAAACAAGGTTTACGGCGACGCTCCAAATCGTTTGGAACTGGTTGAGAATGACACTCGCTGGGAGTTTGCCGACGTTACATGGCAACAGGGCATCCCTGAGTCATTCAGCATTGATCAATCTAAACACTCGCTGTTCGGTGCATCGAAACTTGCTGCCGATGTCCTTGTCCAGGAATATGGCCGTTACTTCAATATGCCCACCTGCTGCCTGCGCGGTGGTTGCCTTACCGGCCCCAGCCACAGCGGTGTGGAATTACATGGCTTTTTGAGCTATCTCATCAAATGTAATCTAGAGGGCCAGCTTTACACCGTCTTTGGCTACAAGGCTAAACAGGTGCGTGACAACATTCACTCCTGGGATGTGGCCAATTTTATCGCACGATTCATTCAGGCGCCCCGGATCGCCGAGGTCTATAACTTGGGTGGTGGAAGGGAAAACAGCATTTCCATGATGGAGGCGTTCAGGCTGATAGAATCGATCAGCGGTAAGCAGATGAATTATCAGTACTCGGACAAGGCACGAGAGGGAGACCATATCGTTTACTACAGCGACCTAAGAAAAATGCAGGCCCACTACCCTGACTGGCGTATCACCAAAGACTTGAACTCAATCTTTCAGGAGATACATGATGGCTGGGTAGATCGTCATCGGCCTTAACATGAAGCGCAAGGCAAGGACAATTCTGATGACCATTCCGATTTCTATTTTTGCTTACCTCAATGGCGGCCTCGGCAACCAGCTCTTTCAGTACGCAACCGCACGAGCGATGGCCTACAGGCACAACGCAGAGCTGGTCTTGGACAACTGGAGCGGTTTCGTCCGCGACAGGCAGTATCGCCGCCACTACGAACTTGCACCGTTGCCGGTTCGTGCGCGCATCGCTAGACCGTGGCAGCGCCTGCCAATATGGCTCTATCGCTGGCAATATCGACACCGCCGCCAACCTCCTGAACTGGTGAATCGCCACCGCTACGGAGATTTCCTCCAAGAGACTGAAATATCCTTCCTGCCGGTGCTCCTACAGGTACAACCCGTCCGTAGCACCTGGCTGGTGGGCTACTGGCAAAGCCCTAGATATTTCGACGACTGTGCAACGTTACTTCGTAGCGAACTGATGCCGCCTCCGCCGAACCAGCGGCGCTTTTTGACCTTGGGGGATGAGATGCAGCGCACCAATTCGGTGGCGTTGGGCATACGCCTGTATGAGGAGAGTGCCGATCCCGCTGTTCATGCACGCGAGGGCCGGGTGAAGACCGCGGCAGACATTCGGGCCACCGTAGAGCGGCTGCGTTTGCGGCAGCCGCAAGCGCGCTTCTACATCTTCTGCGCCCATCGTTCGCCGTTGTTGGATCAGCTTAACCTGCCGGACGATACGGTGTCCGTGACCCATGACGACGGCTTTACAGGCACGCTGGAGCGTCTGTGGCTCATGACCCGTTGCCGCCACCACATCATCACCAACAGCTCCTACTATTGGTGGGGCGCATGGTTGAGCGCTGCCGTGCGCGGTAGCGAGAGCCAGCAGATTCTGGCGGCGGACAACTTTGTGAACAGCGATAGCCTCTGCCCGCAGTGGGAGACATTTTAACCATGTGCGGGATTGTCGGCATTGTTGGTGTCGCGAACGAGCAGGAGCTGACTTGGCTGCGCACGGCCTGTGGCAGGATGAGGCATCGTGGCCCGGACGCTTCGGGTGTCTGGATTGCGCCCGATGGCGGAGCGGCGTTCGGGCACCGCCGACTTTCGATCATCGATACCAGCTCCGATAGTCATCAGCCGTTCGTTTCCGAAGACGGACTGTTGATCCTGGTCTTCAACGGCGAGATCTACAATTATTTGGAGTTGCGCGCTGAGCTTGAAGCCCTTGGTGAGCGGTTCCGTACCGAAGGTGATACGGAAGTTCTGTTGGCAGCTTACCGTCATTGGGGCACGGCTTGTCTTGGTCGGCTCAATGGTATGTGGGCGTTCTCGATCTGGGATCGGCGCCGTGGCCCGGGGCAGGAACGTCTATTTGTTGCTCGTGATCGCGCCGGAGAAAAGCCCTTCTACTACCGTCACCGGCGTGGCCGCTTGGAGTTTGCATCGGAGTTAAAAGGATTGCGTGTTGAGGGCGGCATCGATCTTCAGGCACTCAATCACTATTTGGCGCTGGGCTATGTGCCGGGCGATCTCTGCATTGCTGCTGGCGTGCGAAAACTGCCGCCTGGCCATGCCGGTTTATTTGACCGCGCACACGGGGGATTCAAGGTTTGGCGCTACTGGCAGCTTCCCGAACGGCTGACGGGCGCAGCCGACGCTACGGATGGGGAGATGCTGGCCGAGCAGGCGTGGTCACTGCTGGTCGATTCGACACGACTGCGCCTGCGCAGCGATGTGCCCACCGGGGTGTTTCTCTCCGGTGGTTTGGATTCCAGCCTTGTCACGGCGGCCGCCGCGCATGTCTCTGGTCAGCCAATACAGACCTTCACAATTGGCAACCCGGGTTCTGCGCTCGACGAAACTGCTCATGCACAACTCGTGGCGGATGCCTTCGGCACCAAACACCAGGTGCTGCCGATCGAGCAACCTTCGTTGGGCCTTTTGGACGAGTTTGCCCCCTTCGTCGATGAGCCGATTGCCGATTCGTCGATTCTGCCCATGTTCCTGATCAGCCGGCTGACGCGTCGGCACGTGACCGTAGCACTCGGCGGCGACGGCGGTGATGAGCTCTATGGGGGTTACAGTTACTATCAGGCGGCGCTGCGTGATCGAGCTCGCCTTGGTTGGCTGCCGAAGCCCGCGCTCGGGATCGCCGCACGCTTGGCCGTAAGGCTGCCGGCGGGCGTTCGCGGCCGCAATCGACTGGCGTCACTGCGGGCCAGCCTAGAGCAGGCGAGTATTTGGGGAACGCCTTACTTTGATATCGAATTGCGCTGCCGAATCTTGACTCCGGATGTCCTTGCGGCCCTTGGCCCGGATCTCGATGCGCCAGAGCGCCGCAGCCTTGCGCTTTTCGGTAAGCCTCAAGATCCGGTCGACGGCCTGACGCGACTCGACTTTCAGCAAGTGCTGGCGGACGATTTCCTGGTCAAGGTCGACCGGGCCAGCATGGCGAACAGCCTGGAAGTAAGGACGCCGTTCCTTGATTATCGCTTGGTGGAACATGCCTTTCGCGAGATTCCACCACACTGGAAATGTACTCCTGACGAGCGCCGTCGCGTGCAAAATTTGATGGCAAAAAAATACTTGCCGAAAGGTTTTGTGCTGAACCGGAAACAAGGATTTTCGGTGCCAATGGATCAATGGATGAAGGCCGCAAATGCCGAAGAGCAACTAGAGACTCTGCCGCGAGATTTGATCAATTTAGCCGAAGTGATGCGCTTGCATCGTGGTCAATTGAAAAACAGGACAAACGGCGCGCGACTGTTTGCACTCTTCATGCTTGAGAAGGCGCTAAAGAATTGCGGCGACAATTTTACTCGAAGGATGGATAGTGCCTGAACGAAAACTCTGGTTTATGAAATTTTCCAGCGAAAATTTCATAAAAATTTTGGTAGTGGTATTTTTTAAATGCTAGAGTAGAATAACTCATCTACAAAATCAATCAAAGGGGTTTTCAGTCATGATT
>NZ_FLUY01000749.1 GCF_900092655.1 Candidatus Thiosymbion oneisti | reverse complement strand
CTCTGGTTCCCACGCAGCGCCTGGGAACGAGAAAACTCAGCCTGACTGATGACCATTTGGACCGGCAACTCGGCATTATCCCAGGGGCCGACAGAATGTCGGCGATCCCAG
>NZ_FLUY01000043.1 GCF_900092655.1 Candidatus Thiosymbion oneisti | reverse complement strand
CCGCCCGCAAGCGGTGCAACTGAAACGGATACCCAAGGCGACTGGGGGGCAACGCCCGTTAGGCCTCCCCGCGGTCCGTGA
>NZ_FLUY01000009.1 GCF_900092655.1 Candidatus Thiosymbion oneisti | reverse complement strand
GATGGCCTGGGCATTGCTTGCTGCTTTTCGCCGGGCGCAGTAACCCCTGAACGCGCCCACGCCAAGCCGGTTGATCAGTTGTAGCCCAACACCATCAGGCTCATCTCAGCGCGGACCTTCTTGAAGCCACGCACCAGAAAGTGATCCCAGCC
>NZ_FLUY01001349.1 GCF_900092655.1 Candidatus Thiosymbion oneisti | reverse complement strand
AGGTTGCCGCCGCACTCCAAAACGTCCGGTGGTACCCTTCCATGATCGTTGGCAGTCCGGAATCCATAAAGAGCCTTGATCGATTGTAGGGTCCGCTGTGCAGATCAGGATGTTGCAACCATTTGACACATAAAAACAGCTTCTCGTCCCCACGTGCCGCGTGGGGACGTGGAAGCTCCACGCTGCGGAGAAGGTGGGTCGGAACAGCCTCTTGCCGACAAATCCTGGCCGGCAGGATGCCGGCGTTCTCAGCGTTACGGCGGAATGCGCTGCGCTTTCCCGCCCTACGGTCCTCCCCAACCCTCTCCCGCCGAGGGTGTCGCAAAAGTTCTTTCGAACCACAGAGGACGCAGAGAAGAGCATAAGCCAATTCTCTGCGTTCTCTGTGTCCTCTGTGGTTTAAACTTCACAGGCTGGCAGCTGACACCACCGTTTTGCGACACCCTCCCTAATGGGGATGCCAAAACCTGCGGGGGAAGTTACCATATTGGAACTAGGGGATCACCTGGGAGCCGACTGTCCTCATGCACGCAGCCGATCTACTGAGCCATCGTGCCTTGCTGACGCCGGAGCGGGAGGCGTTGGTGGAGCTGGCGACCGGGCATCGCTACAGCTTCGCCGATCTCAATGCCCGCGCTAATCGCCTGGCGCATTTTCTCCGCGACCGCCTCGGGGTGGAAAAGGGAGACCGGGTATCGATTCTGGCACACAACAGTGTGGTCTACTGTGATCTGTTCTATGCCGTGGGCAAGATCGGGGCCCTGTTGGCGCCCCTGAACTGGCGGTTGGCGGCGCGGGAGTTGGCCTATATCGTCAACGACAGTCGGCCCAAGGCGTTGTTGTGCGGGCCCGAATTTGCAGGTACCTTGGCATCATTGCGGGCCCAGGTGGACCTGGGTACCTGCGTCGCGCTGGAGGGCGCCGCTATCGACGGGGCCCTGGATTATGATACGGGCCTGGCGGCGGCACCGGAGACGGAACCGACGCGGCCATCGGGGCTGGACGCCGAGGACCCCTACTGCCTCCTCTACACCTCCGGTACCACCGGGCAGCCGAAAGGGGCAGTGATCCCGCACCGCCAGGTACTCTTCAATTGCATCAACACTGCGGCCAGCTGGGGACTTTCGGAACAAGATGTCTCGCCGGTGTTCGTTCCCCTGTTTCACGCCGGTGGTCTGTTCGCCTTCCTGACGCCCTTGTTCTACCTCGGCGGCAAGATCATCCTGGCCCGCAGCCTGGAGGTCGAGGAATCCTTGCGGGTCATCGAACAGGAAGGCTGCACCGTCATCCTCGGGGTGCCGACCATCTTTCAGCTGTGGATGAAGTCGCCACGATTCGCGGCGGCGGATTTCAGCCGGGTGCGCTGGTTCATCAGCGGCGGGGCGCCCTGCCCCGAGGCCATCATGAAGGTCTGGCGGGAGCAAAAGGGTGTGGTGTTTCGCCAGGGATACGGGCTCACGGAGGTGGGTCCCAATTGCTTCAGCATGACGGACGCGGAATCCGTCCCCAAGAGCGGATCGGTGGGGAAGCCGATCTTTCACAGCGAGATGCGCATCCTGGACGAATCTGGTAAAGAGCAGCCCGCAGGCGAGGTCGGGGAGCTGCTGATCCGGGGTCCTCATGTCTGCTCGGGATACTGGGAGAACCCGGAGGCCAGCGCCACGGTGATCCGCGACGGCTGGTTTTACACCGGAGACATGGCGCGGCGTGATGAAGACGGCTTCTATTCCATCGTCGGCCGTTTTAAAGACATGATCATCAGCGGCGGCGAGAACATCTACGCCGCCGAGGTCGAGGCCGCCGTCCTGGAGCACCCGGAGATCGCGGAGGCGGCGCTCATCGGCGAGCCCGATGCCAAATTCGGAGAGGTGGGACTGCTGGTCGTGGTGGCGCGGGAAGGCACAGCACCCGCCGCGGAATCCGTACTCCGGACCTGTGCGGATCACCTGGCGCGCTACAAGATCCCCAAACGCGTAGTCTTTGCCGACGCCTTGCCCTACTCGCCCTACGGCAAGGTACAAAAGGCGGAGCTCAGGCAACGCTATTTGAATTCAAAGGAGGGCTGAGGTTCTACCTCGGTAAACAGCCGGCTTGTCGATTCCAACGTCTATTCCAACCTTGACCGGTGTCATCGCGCAGACGATCACCACCCCCCGGATCACCACCCGCGTCCTGTTCACCGGCCCCGAGAGCGGGACCCCGGTCCTGTTCCTGCACGGCAATGTCACCTCCGCCACCTGGTGGGAGGAGGTGATGCTGAGTCTGCCCGGCACCTATCGGCCTGGGGGCTATCGAGGAATTGCGCCGGACCAGCGCGGTTTCGGCGCGGCGGACCCGAATAAAAAGATCGACGCGACCCGGGGCATGGGCGATCTGGCGGACGATGCCTTGGCCTTACTCGACCATTTGGGGGTGGCGCAGGCCCACCTGGTGGGAAACTCCATGGGGGGCTCGGTGACCTGGCGACTGCTGATGGCGGCGAGTGAACGCCTCTTGACGGTGACCTTGGTCAACCCAGGCTCTCCCTATGGTTTCGGCGGCACCAAGGACGTACAGGGCACCCCCTGCTGGGAGGATTTCGCCGGTTCCGGCGGCGGCTTGGCCAACCCTGAGTTTCTGCGCCTGGTCGAGGCCGGTGACGCTGGCCTTGACAATGCATTCTCTCCGCGCGCCGTGCTGCGGATGCTGGTCTACAAGCCGCCCTTCATCCCGGCCCGCGAAGACGACCTGGTGGCGGCCACCCTCCGGACCCACATCGGACCTGAGGATCTGCCGGGAGACAGCGTCGAGTCCCCGAACTGGCCGTTCAAGGCGCCCGGTCGCTGGGGTATGGCGAATGCCGCATCGCCCAAGTATGCCGGTGACCTGGAGGGTCTGTACAGGATCGAGCCGAAACCTCCCATACTCTGGATACGCGGTAGCCATGACCTGGCGGTCTCCGATGCGGCGGCCTCCTGCCCGGGGGCGCTCGGGGCCGCGGGACAGATTCCCGGCTGGCCGGGGACCGAGGTCTTTCCGCCTCAGCCCATGCTGGGCCAGACCCGAGCCGTGTTGGAGCGTTATCGGGCCGCCGGCGGCGCCTATGAGGAGGTGGTGATCCAAGACACCGGTCATGTCCCCTTTATCGAGAAATTACCCGAGTTCAATCGGATCTTTCATCCCCATTTGGAGACCCCGCGGACGTAAGGTAGTTGGTGTGTCGTTTGATAGAAACCGCTTAATGCCCACCGCCAATCCGGGAAACCATGTTTGAACCGATAGGTCAAGGTCAACAGGTGTTTACGGCGATTTCCGGGTAGCCGTTCGGAATCCATAACGGGCCTTTTTCAAGACACCCGGTAGACAATCCGGATAACAAACAAGGTAGAAACAGTCATGAAAAAATACGGTTTTGTCGCCTCCGGCGGCGGTTACAGAAGTTTTTATACGGAAGGGGCGCTGGTCTGGTTACGGCAGAATGGGGTCTCGGTATCCCATATCGCCTCCACCAGCTCGGGGAACAATATCGCCCTGGATTACCTCCTCTGGGATCAGGAGAAAGAGGAGCTACCGCCGGTCCTTACCCGGACCATGCGCTTGAGTGTGGGAGACATCTTTCATGTCTTCAAGAACTTTCTGGGTCTGCGGCCTTCTCTGCTCCCCAACGGCTCTCACCTGTTCACCGTCGACAAGGACAGTTGCCGCAATTCCCTGACCCTGGACCAACCCGCAAGACAGGAGATCCTGAGCGGAAATCTGGCTGCCGTGAGCTGGGATGTTTTCACCACCAACCTGACGCGACGTGAAGGGAGATCTTTCCGGATCAACGACATCCTGTCCGCAATCAATCCGGGTACGCTGGACCGCTTCATGGACGTATTTCTGGCCGGCATCACTACTATCCCTTATTTCAAGGCGGTCGAGATCGACGGCGATTTCTATCTGGAAGGCGGATACCTGGACAACACCCCCTTGAGGACCATGTTCGAAGATCCGGAAGTGGATGAGATCATCGCCGTCGATTTTACCGACTATGATTACCACGACGCGCTCAAGAAGCTGTATGCGACCCAGGTGTTCACCTTGCCGTTGAACAGCATCGACATGTATCTCCTGGTGAGCGACATCCAGCTGAGCCTACCCAATATCAAGGTCTTTACGGAGGCCAATCGCATCAACCGCATGCTCGAAGCACTCGACAAGACCTCCCTCGAGCTCGACGGGAAGACCTACTATCGCAAGCCGGTCCATATATTGAGTCCCAAGAATCTGGAGAGCATGACCATCTCCTTGAAGGACAGTACGATCCAGAAAAAGTACTTCGAGCTTGGAAAAAACGATATGGCGGAGCTATCGGCCAATCGTTTGACATAGACGCGTGCCCCAGGGCAACCGACCTAAAAAATTTCTTGTACTCCGCTGCTGGAGGGCTTTGAACGCCGCTGCTCCGTCTCGATTGATGCTGCTGGCTTTGACGCTGGAAGGTGAGAGCCAACCAGCGGCTATGAATTCGCAATATCAATCAAAACTTAAGTACTAGCGCACGGCTGCCTCGGATGCTACCAGCGCGGGCGCCGACCAGAGGCGTTCGAGGTTATAAAAGTCGCGCACCTTGGGCAACATGATGTGGACCACTAGGCCGTTGAGGTCCACCAGGGCCCATTCACCCTCCCGCACCCCCTCAGTGCCCAGGGGAGGCTCTCCCGCATCCTTGGCGCGGAAGGCGACCGTCTCGGCCAGCGCCTTGACGTGACGTTCCGAGGTGCCGGAAGCCACAATCATAAAGTCGGTCACCGTGGTCTTGTTACGCACATCCATAACCGAGACGTCCCGGGCCTTCATGTCGCCGAGGACGTTCAGGATCAGCCGTTTCAGTTGCTCTATCTGCATCGGATCTCCTCTGGACTTAAGGATTTCAGGCACAGCGTAGGATTCTAAGGGTCATTCAGGTCGATAGTAAGGGCTTGTAGGCGATACAGCCCCTCGCGTTCGATGAAGGCCAGCACACTTGCGGGGAGCAGGAAGCGCGGACTTAAGCCCTGCGCGACCTGGGATCTGATGGCCGTGGCGGAGATATCCAGCTGGGTCACCTCCCGGCACAGGATCAGGCCGCCGGGGACCTGGGCTAGTGCTGCGGGGTCCGTGGCCAGACGCGGCTCCATCCAGCGCCGCAGCTCAGGATCCGTCACCGCGTCCGCTCCGGGGCGGCGCATGATCACTAAATGGGCCATACCTGCAATGTCCTCCCAGCGATACCAGGTCGGGAGTTCTGCGAAGGCATCCAGTCCCGTCAACAGGCAGATGGGGAGCTGGGGACCGAACTGTGCGCGTAAGGACACGAGGGTATCGTAGGAGTAGGAGCTGCCGGTGCGTTGGAGCTCGCACGGGTCCGCGACAAACCCCGGTTGGCCTTCCACTGCCGCCCGTACCATGGCGAGACGCTGAGCGGCCGTCGCCACCGGTTGCATCCGATGCACGGCGGTGCTTAGGGGAACGAAGCGGATCTCTTGCAGCGGCAAACCCTGGAGCATATCCAAGGCCGGGCGCAGGTGGCCGAAGTGGATCGGATCGAAGGTGCCGCCGAAGATGCCGATCATGCCGCGCGCGTTCGGGTTTCCATCCGTGCGATTACCGATGAAGGTAAGCGCTTAAAGCGCCCCAAATCTTTCTCGCTATCCGACAAGAGGGAGGGGCAAGGGTTCCCACATGTTTCCGTGAAAATATGCCGAAACTTGGGTATTTTCATTAGTTGGGATGACTAACTTCACACGGCGGTCATATAAAGTTAGGGCATAAGTTGCGTCGAGTCAGTTGCCGGGTTTATCGTCAAGGTCTTTGTAAAGCGATCGTATTCCATAGTATAAGCCTTAGCCCAGCTATTATCGCTGTGATAGGGAATAATATGCTCCTCATCTTTATAGCCCGCAAATTTGGCCTCCGTAAACACACTCAAGGCCCAATCATCTTTCCACGGAGTACCAACAAAACATCTATTTATTTGAACCAGATTGTTTTTAATATCCAGAGCTTTTATCATATTGCCGACAATAAAAAAGCGGTGATTGGTTTCATCTATCCGCACGATATCGACATTAAGAATGTTTTCAACACAATCTGCCGCTTCGCTACTATGGGTAGCCGCACAACCCAATCCGGAGATTGCTGCTGCACTTATTACAATAAGGAGCTTACTTATTGAACTGATCAAAATTCCACCTCCTTTCCTCCCGTCTATCCGACGACGCTAAAAATGAACTGATGAGTTCGATACGTGCTCGATGGACTCGGATATTCGAGTCCATAAATGGATGCGCAAAGTCGCTTCGCACTTCGACGCGACTCCCTCGTGTTTTTGCGAGGTCTCTTAGTTCCTGCGAATTCTTTAGTGGTACAACTTTGTCGAGTTCTCCGGCAACCATTAGAAATCGGGAACCATCTTTCGGGAAGTTGACCACCGGATCGTACTCTTGCGGGCATCCCACGTTTGAGACGCGGCTTGGCGTCGAGTCAATGACGGCGCGATCGAAGGAGATGCCTGATCCAACTACATTTAGCAAAACGATCCCACCGAAAGATATGCCGTAGAGAAATCGCCTGCCGTGCGTTGATCCATTGATGCTGTCGAAGATTTCCTTGTAGTCATTTACAATTGCCTTCAGTCGGCGCTTTCCTTCCGAATTGCCGTAACCCCGATAGTCGAAGATGTACGCCTCAATTCCTGCTTGTGAAAAATTGGCTAGGCTGGAAAGTAGTTGATCAGCCAACATTGCGTTACCTTGAGCTACCAAGACAGAGCCAACAACAGTTCCCTCAGGGTGCATGCTTCTTAGCTTGTAGCCCCTCAAGACACGACCGTCCTTTGTCTTGTGCGATATCGGTTCTGCGTTTGGAACGTGATTAGCAACTTCTGTACTCGGCTCGCCGGCGGCGCTGCTCCACAGCAAGAACATAAGAGGTTCTTGTATTGACCCGCAGATGCTCTTCTCTGGATTTTCTGGTTTGGCTACAGTGGCGGTCATCAGTGTCGAGATGAGGATAAGCGACGTGAGAATCAGACGAAGCTTTTGCATGTAACTTCCTCCGCGCCCCTTGTGCTGCTGCCACCTAACGCTTCACATCAGCCGACCCACAAAAGCAGAGCGAAGCGGCACTTTTGTGGGTCGGCTGGATGTGATTGTTATACGTCTCTTACACGGCTGGCAAATTCCAGAAATTTGTCGTGTGGAATGATTCGGCGACGAGCTTCAAATTCTGGCGCTTTGGCATCTTCTCTGTTGAAAACCACCCCTCGAT
>NZ_FLUY01001120.1 GCF_900092655.1 Candidatus Thiosymbion oneisti | reverse complement strand
CAAGCAGCTGTAAGACCGCTCTTGCCTGCAACAAAGGATAGCTCCTCCTTGGTATATAATCACACGGGACCTGACATTTATCCAAATAGATGGGTATGTCCAGCTCTTCCAATGGTCTATAGAACTTTCCCTGTTCGGCATCGGTAAAATCATACTCGTCTTTCATTATGGGCGCCTTTTTTGGTATACCAGTTGCTCGCGTTTAGTTGCCTTTCTAGCACCGATGATTCTCACAGACTCAGCACCGTCATCATCTCTGAACATATGGACAACAACGAGAATAACTTCGTTCAACGATTTCCCCAATATTATCCACCTATCCTCTTCATGCGAATGTTCCACATCGTATTTGTTCAGCGCAAAAGGATCGGCAAAAACATAAGCAGCCTGTTCAAACCTAGCCCCATGTTTCTGAATGTTCGTTTTTTTCTTTCTTAACATCCCATTCAAATTTCATGATGTGACTATTTTCCTACCATCCGTACCTGTGATGCGATAACGTTTTAATGGGAATGCCCTGTTCGCGGACATCTCTGGTCGCTCTCGGCGGATGATTGTAGCCATATGTGTCTTTAAGTTCCTCTGTCGTTATCTGCCCGTGCTTCAGAATGTGGTCGATTACGGTTTTCGGTCGTTTTGCTTCGACGCTCTCAAGCAATTTTTAGGAATTCCAGAGGATATTTTTGACCGCTCATGCGAAGACAAGCTCTTGCTTCAAGATCAAAGGGGCATTTATTCGGAAGCCCATTCCATTTTGAGCTTGCGATGATGTAGCGCACAATCACGGAGGTACAAATTGATTAGGCCTTGGTATGGAATGCCTGTTTCTTCTGCCATGGATTTAAAATAAGCCACGGTATCCCGGTCTAATCTCATGGTTACAGGTTGTTTTAGGTATTTAGTGAAAGGATTTTTTCGGCCTTTCATTTCAGAAAAGTCGTAGTGATCTCTCATTTTCGCTGCCTCCAATACTCCGGTTCCTCGCGTTTATTCGCCCTTGGCTCGTTCCCATGCTCCAGCGTGGGAACGCCATTGTAGCCGCTCCAGCGGCCAAGATCCCTTATCGGGACAAGGTTTCATGACGCTGGAGCGTCGAGATCCCTCCTCCATCGGGACAAGCTTGCTCCCACGCTGGAGCATGGGAGCCAGAGACAGGCCAACAAGCCATTTGGGTAACCCACAACGCGCCTTATATTCACCATTATTTCTTCTTAAGTGCAGCAAGTAGTCTTTTTGTTTTGTCTCTAAAATCAGTATCAACGCGAAACTGATATGTGATTTCATTATTCTTATTCCGCCCCTTTGTTGTACGAATAATGTGATAATCAACAAATACTGGGACAGCTTTTCCCTTGAATTTTTCAAAAGGAGACTCCTCTAACTTTGCCTCAATAGAACCTCCTCCTTTAGCAGGTAGCTTTATTTTTCCACCGATTACTACACTATTAGCATATTCAATTTTCGCCTTATCCGCCTTAATAGTAGAATAAACAATGACATGCCGATAGCGAGAATTATTCTTTGAAGCTTCCTCAAGGAACCATGAATTCCTTACATCTTCGCCAGAGGCGATTTTTTCCCTTATCGTTCGCGCCAAGTCTGAGAATGTGCCTCGATACTTTTCTTTAAACGCATTTGTTAACTCAATATATACACCGTTCTCTATTTTCGCTTTCGCATCAGCAACAATTAACTTATCAAGATTACCCATTATATTTATCTTCATCCCCTCAATATCTCTAGCTTCTTGCTTTTCATAAGTATGTCCGGTTTTTGTGCCAGTAAACTTTATGTCTGCCAGCTCGAGTAATTTCTCATTCTTAGTATCATATAAATAAAGAGTACCTAAATCAGCATAACCCGAGTTTACGAAGCACTTATCTGTCTTTGCGTGACTGACATTTAAATAGACCACCGAGTCGACTGGGGGTGACCTAAATAGTATACAACCAGTAAATGTTGATAGAACCAGACATGCTACAAGAAACCGTGAAAACATGACACACCTCCGAAGAAAGTGCTCATTAGCGCCGATGTTTGCCACCTAGTTCAATGCCAGCGACAACTCGGTTCTTTAAGTACCGTGCATGCTGGCAGTTTGCGTTCGATTGCTGCGTATAGCGAAGTCTTTGCTTATCTATGTTAACACTCTTCTTAAACTATACACAGACATTCGCATCACCTGAATGATATTCTTTACTATTCGCAGATTAACCAATTTTCGCAGATGTTTCCATTCTTCAACTGTCTAATCCGCGGAACCTGCGGATTCAAAACGCAAAACGGTAAAGAGAACCGTACCCAAACTCAAGCACCTTTACCCATCGCTTCCACTACCGCATCGCCCATCTCGGCGGTGCCGCCCCGGCGCATTCCCGAGGACATAATGTCGGTGGTGCGCAGGCCCTGGTCCAGGACGGCGGAGACGGCGCCTTCGATGCGTTCGGCGGCGGTCGGTTCGCCCAGGGAGTAGCGCAGCATCATAGCAACCGACAGGATGGTGGCCAGGGGGTTGGCGATGTCTTGGCCGGCGATATTGGGGGCCGAGCCGTGGATGGGCTCGTACATGCCCTTCCCGGTTGCGTCCAGGGAGGCGGAGGGCAGCATGCCGATGGAGCCGGTCAACATGGCCGCGGCATCGGAGAGGATGTCGCCGAACATGTTGGTAGTGACCATGACATCGAACTGTTTCGGCTCTCGGATCAGCTGCATGGCGGCGTTGTCCACATACATGTGGCTGAGGGTTACGTCCGGGTATTCGGTCCCCACCTCGGTAGCCACCGTTCGCCACAGCTCGGTGCACTCCAGGATATTTGCCTTGTCCACCGAGCAGACGCGCCGGTTGCGTTGGCGGGCGATGTCGAAGGCGGTTTCACAGATGCGCCGGATCTCCGACTCGCTGTAGACCAGGGTGTTGACGCCAGTGCGGGTTCCGTCCTCGCCGGTGGTCACGCCCCGCGGCTGCCCGAAGTAGATGCCGCCGGTGAGCTCGCGCACGATCAGGATATCGAGCCCGGCGACCAGCTCCGGCTTCAGGGATGAGGCGGCGGCCAGCTGGGGATAGAGGATGGCCGGGCGTAGGTTGGCGAACAACTCCAGCTGGTCGCGCAGGCCCAGGAGCCCCCTCTCCGGGCGGATGGCGATGGGCAACGGTTCCCACTTGGGACCGCCGACGGCCCCCAGCAGGACGGCGTCTGCCTGCAGCGCCAGATCCAGGGTGGTGTCGGGGAGGGGGACCCCGGTGGCGTCGATGGCTGCCCCGCCTACCGGGGCCTCCTCCATTGTGATTGCGAGGCCAGCGGTATCCCGTAGGTAGGTAAGTATCTTGACCGCCTCGGCGACGATCTCCGGTCCGATACCGTCTCCCGGCAGGATGAGGATGTGTTTGGTCACTGTGTGTTCTCCAGCGTAGTGGCATAGCCCGTAGGGTGGGCTGTGCCCACCATCCAGACTGCCGTGCCTGACCCATCCCTGGGGGGTGGATAGGCCGGCACAGGCAACCGGTCCTGGGGCGGTAGGCAAGCGCTCACCACACCATTGATGCGGTTCGCGCCTTCTGCTGGTGCCATCCTAATAAGACCTACCGCGCTCACCGCATCCTACATTAGGGTGTGTTCTCCAGCGTGGCACCGCCCCTCATTCACCCTCTCCCCAACCCCTCTCCCTCCAGGGAGAGGGGCTTTGCAAAAGGAACCTCAGTCGCACTTTGAATTGTAGATTGTCACAGATGAAAAACTGAAACAATCTGCGTAATCTGCGGATAGAAGGAATGTCGCTCAGACAAACGTCAACAGGACCTAGTTCACCTTGCCTCCAAGCCGTTCCCGGGGAACAACCAGGGGGCCTGGGGCCGACGGCGGTCTTCGTAGGCGCGAATGGCGTCCAGGTGCTCCAGCGTCAGTCCGATATCGTCCAGCCCTTCGAGCAGACAGCGCTTGCGGAAGGGATCCACCGCGAAACCGAGCCGGTCCCTGATGATGGAGATCTCCAGGATCTGCCGCGGCAGATCGACGGTGATCCGCAACGCCTCGGGACCATCCGCGATTGCGAACAGGTCAGCGACCTCGATCGGTGGCAGGGTGATGGGGAGGATGCCGTTCTTGAAGCAGTTGTTGTAGAAGATGTCGGCAAAGCTGGGGGCAATGATGACCCGGAAGCCGAAATCCGCCAGGGCCCAGGGGGCGTGCTCCCGGGACGACCCGCAGCCGAAGTTCTCGCGCGTCAACAGGATTTGGGCGCCCTGGTAGCGGGGGTCGTTGAGGACGAAATCCGGGTTTTGGGGCCGGTTGCGGTTGTCCTGATCGGGCTCCCCATGATCCAGATAGCGCCACTCGTCGAACAGGTTGGGTCCGAACCCGGTGCGCTTGATGCTCTTTAGGAATTGCTTGGGGATGATGGCATCCGTGTCCACATTGGCCCGGTCCAAGGGGCACACGACCCCGGTAAAATTCTCGAATTTGTCCATTTAGAGTTCCCTCACGTCCAGGAAACGGCCACTGACTGCCGCCGCCGCGGCCATGATGGGACTCACCAGGTGGGTGCGTCCCCCCCGGCCCTGGCGGCCCTCGAAATTACGGTTGGAGGTGGACGCACACCGCTCGCCCGGCTTCAGGCGATCCGCGTTCATAGCCAGGCACATGGAGCATCCGGGATCGCGCCACTCGAAGCCCGCTGCGATGAACACCCGGTCCAGGCCCTCCGCTTCCGCCTGTGCCTTTATCGGACCCGAGCCCGGCACCACCATGGCGAGCTTGATGCTCTCGGCCACCCGGCGGTCCGCGACGACCTGCGCCGCCGCGCGCAGGTCTTCGATACGCGAGTTGGTGCAGGAGCCGATGAAGACCTTGTCCGGGCGGATGTCGATGATGGCGGTGCCCGGTGTGAGCCCCATGTAATCCAGCGCGCGGCGGATGCCGTCGGCCTTGACCGGATCGCACTCGTCCCCCGGATCGGGCACCCGCCCGTCCACCGGTGCCACCATCTCCGGGGAAGTCCCCCAGGTAACCTGGGGCTCGATGGCGGCCGCGTCGATACGGACCCTTCGATCGAACGCCGCGCCCTGGTCGCTGACCAGACCGCGCCAGTGGGCGGCGGCACGCTCGAACTCGGGGCTCTGGGGCGCGCAGGGGGGTGCGTAGGGTCGCCCTCGGACGTACTCGATAGTGGTCTCGTCGACCGCGATCAGGCCCGCCCGGGCCCCTGCCTCGATGGCCATATTGCAGACGGTCATCCGGCCTTCCATGGATAGACCCCGGATGGTCTCGCCGCCGAATTCGATGACAAAGCCGGTAGCGCCCGCGGTGCCGATCTCGCCGATGACGGCCAGGACCAGATCCTTGGCGGTCACACCGGACCCCAGGGCGCCGTTCACCTCGATCAGCATGGACTTGGATTTGCGTTGAAGCAGGCACTGGGTCGCCAGGACGTGCTCCACCTCGGAGGTACCGATACCGAAGGCGAGCGCCCCCAAGGCCCCGTGGGTCGAGGTATGGGAATCGCCGCAGACAATCGTCATGCCCGGCAGGGTGAAGCCTTGCTCGGGTCCGATCACATGGACGATGCCCTGGCGCGGATCATCCATGCCCAGCTCGGTGATTCCGAAGGCGGTGCAATTCTCGGCCAGGGTCCGGACTTGCAGGCGCGCCACGGGGTCCATGATCCCCTGCACCCGATCCCGCGTCGGGACATTATGATCCGGGACCGCCAGGTTGGCCGCCACCCGCCGCGGTTTACGTCCCGCCAGTCGCAGGCCCTCAAAGGCCTGGGGCGAGGTGACTTCATGCACCAATTGGCGATCGATATACAAGAGGGCGGTGCCGTTGTCGTCATAGCGGACGACGTGCTCGTCCCACAGTTTGTCGTAGAGGGTCTTGGCATCCATAGGGTTATGCTCCGCCGAAAATTCAAAGTAGGCAGGGTAGTCCGGCCCCTGCCAAGAAGCAACAGAAGCTCCTAATCTTGTTAATCAAATTAGAATATACCCAACTAACGCTACATGGAGGTGAAAAAAGGGTAAACTCTAGGGTTATGCGCAAGCATTCCCTGCCCGGTGCCATAGCGAGGTAAGATCCCGAGCCTCGTCACCGGTTGTCGAAACCCTAAGCTAAGCGAGGAGTGAGGAGTGACTGTCGTGAGCAATCCTGCGGATGAAGCAACCACAGCTGCCTCCCTAGAGCCCTTGAGCCGCAAGCAGCTGATCGCGGGCATCCTGTTCGGGATCGCGGCTCTGTACCTGGCGACCGTCGTGCCTACGGTCGAGATCGCCTGGGTGACCGGCATCCTCCTGTTTACCATCTACCTGTTCGCCTTCGAGGTGGTGGAGGTAGACGTGGCCGCCGCCACGGTCATGGTGTTGCTGGGCCTGACCTCCCTGCTGGCCCCGCTCATGGGATTGGATCGGGGGCTGGTGGATACCCAACACCTGTTCGACGGTTTCGCATCCAACGCCGTGATCTCCATCATCGCGGTCATGATCATCGGCGCTGGCCTCGACAAGACCGGCCTCATGAGCAAGGTGGCCTCCTTCATCCTCAAGATCGGCGGCACCACCGAAACGCGCATCATCCCGATCATCTCCGCCACCGTGGGCGTTATCTCCTCCTTCATGCAGAACGTGGGGGCGACGGCCTTGTTTCTGCCGGTGGTGTCGCGGATCTCCGCCCGCTCCGGGCTACCCATGTCGCGCCTGCTGATGCCCATGGGCTTCTGCGCCATCCTCGGCGGCACCGTGACCATGGTGGGTTCCTCGCCGCTGATTCTGCTCAACGACCTGATCCTCACCTCCAACCAGGCCCTGCCCGAGGGGCAGAGGATGGAGACCTGGAATCTGTTCTCCGTCACACCGATCGGTCTGGCCCTGGTGGTGACCGGCATCATCTATTTCGTGCTGGCGGGCCGCTTGGTGCTGCCCACCACCAAGGGCGAGGGCGGTAAGGCCACGGATTCCATCGCATATCTCCAAAAGACCTACGGCGTAGAATACTGCATGAAGGAGATGGTGATCCCCAAGGACAGTGAGCTGGTGGGAAAGACGTTGAACGACATCGAAGGGGTCAATAAGATCCGGGTCGTAGCCATGGTGCGTGGTGGCAACGACTTGGCCATCGGTCCCGGTGGCGTGGCCCGCGATGTCCCTTTCGAGGCCAGCAGTGCCATCGGGATCGTCGCCGCGAAGGAAAGCTGCTCAGCATTCGCCACCAAGTACGGCCTGCGCACCCGCGAGGATTTCGAGGCCTTCAGTGACGCCTTGGCCCCGACCAAGGCCGGCATCGCGGAGGTGGTTATCCCGCCCGGATCGGCGCTGATCGGCAAAAGTGCCCGCGATGTGTGGATGCGCAAGCGCTACGGACTGTCCATGGTGGCGCTGCACAGCGGCGGCAAGACCCGGCACGAAGGGGAAGGTATCCGCGACCTGCCGTTGCAGGCCGGTGATACCATCGTGGGGCATATCCCCTGGGAGGCCCTGGTCCGGTTGGAGAAGGACCGCGATTTCGTGGTCGTGACCACCGAATATCCCCACGAAGAGCTGCGCCCGAACAAGGTCCCGGCCGCCGGTGTTTTCTTTGCCATCGCCTTAGGGCTGGTGCTGTTCACCGATTTGCGTCTGTCCGTGGCCCTGCTCACCGGTGCCATGGGCATGATTCTGTCACGGGTGCTGACTATTGAGGAGGCCTACCAGGCGGTGAGCTGGAAGACGGTGTTCCTGCTGGCCTCCCTGATCCCCCTAGGCCTGGCGGTGGAGACCACCGGCACCGCCAAGTGGATCGCCGAACAGGTATTGTCCGTGGTGGGCACAGCGCCTGGTTGGGTGATCCAGGCCTCGGTGGCCGTGCTGGCGACCTTCTTCACCCTGGTGATGTCCAATGTGGGCGCCACCGTGCTGCTGGTACCGCTGGCCGTGAATATCGCCATCGGCGTGGGCGCGGACCCGGCCGTGTTTGCCTTGACCGTAGCCATCGCCACCTCCAACTCCTTCCTGATCCCCACCCACCAGGTCAACGCCCTCATCATGGGGCCAGGCGGCTATGGGGTGCCACATTTCATGCGGGCCGGAAGCGTCATGACACTCCTATTCCTGGTGGTGATGATGCTCATGATGAATCTGGTGTTCTGATAGATCCGGATGGTCGGTATTATCGGTATTAGCGGAAAAACGATGCCCTCATAGGGAGTGGGGGCTAGACGATTACGCCGATTTTGTCGATTGTCATTTCGAGCGAAGCGAGAAATCCTATGTGATAGGAGAACTAATCGAAATGTTTGACAAAGATTTCATAGAAGGACTTCCTGATAACCCAATGTCATTAAGTTAAGCCTCAAAGCCCCTCTCCCGGCGGGAGAGGGGTTGGGGAGAGGGCGAACGAAAACAGGGATCAACC
>NZ_FLUY01000585.1 GCF_900092655.1 Candidatus Thiosymbion oneisti | reverse complement strand
GCGGACTCAGCTCCTCTGTGCTAATAGGCGTTGGTTGTTAGCCGACTGAAGCGCTTAATCGACGCTGGAGCATCAGATCCCTCCTCCGTCGGGACAAGGTCTGCTCCCACGCTGG
>NZ_FLUY01000095.1 GCF_900092655.1 Candidatus Thiosymbion oneisti | reverse complement strand
CAGCCTCTGGCTCCCACGCTCCAGCGTGGGAGCAAATCCAGACGCTCCAGCGTCATGAAACCTTGGCCGCTGGAGCGGC
>NZ_FLUY01000194.1 GCF_900092655.1 Candidatus Thiosymbion oneisti | reverse complement strand
CATCTTTTTGATCCCCTCTCCCCAACCCTCTCCCGGCGGGAGAGGGGGCATAGCGGCCAGTGCTGTTGGTCATGTTACAACTTAGATATTAACCACTACCAACTTTTTTAATCCGCAGATTACGCGGATTTTCACAGATTGAAACGAGATAATCTGCGAAAATCTGGGTAATCTGCGGACAAAGCATGTCGTTACAAACCATTCTCCCTGCCCGATAGGAAAGATTTCCTATGCTCAACGTGCTCACAATTTTTTGGGTTCCCCCCTGCATCGAAAATGGCTTGCTTTGCATCCTTCACGCCTGTGCGGTTTAACTATCGATAGGCACACTGTGCTTGATGCGTTTTCCTACCCGAAGCCGCAGTTGGGAACGCCCCTCGGGGTGACCGGAACCCTAGGGGGCGTTCTCAATGGAGCTGAATCCTCATGAAAATCAAGCACATCAGGCCCATGCAGCAGTGGCTACGAGTTTCCGAGACACTCCGCGGCG
>NZ_FLUY01000014.1 GCF_900092655.1 Candidatus Thiosymbion oneisti | reverse complement strand
ATCCGTGTTCATCCGTGGTTCTGTTTCCGGTTGTTATCTGCACTAACCAACGGTTTTCACAGGCTAGATAGCCGCAACATCCCAGCGGTCTGCACCGCGGACCCGACAAATAATCAGATGGTCGGCGTAGGGTCCGCTGCGCGGACCTTCCGATCAGGATTGCTTCCGACACTATCAAGCAGAGCCGGCCCCATCATGTGGTCCGTATCGCGTCCAGGCTGACCACGGGTTCGTCCCCTACCACTTCCGCACTATGGAGGACATGTTTCGGAACCGCCAGCAAGTCACCTGCCTCCAATATCGCGCTGCCCCCTTGCAAATCCATGCGGAAACGCCCTGAGAGAACGCCGTCGATCTTGTCGACCCCGTGGTCGTGCTCCGGGAAGTGCGTCCCCGGAGGATAGACGTACTTGCTGACGGTGCAGCCGCGGGCCTGGAGCTTACGGCGCATGTTGGCCTCGGTGAGCTCGCCGTCGCGCGCCGGATCCCAGTGTTCGATTTGCATAGTGTTTCTCCTGGTCGGAATATTGCCTGTCGAGGTTCAAGGGGCGCTACCCATGAAAGCATAGGCGACGGAGGCAAGACAATGAAAGTGATCGAAATGCGCAAAACCGGCGAACCTGAGGTCCTGACCCTGACCGAACGGGCGGTACCGGCGCTCTCCTCACCCACCGGCCTGTTGGTACGCCTGAAGGCAGCCGGGATCAATCCTGTCGATACCAAGCTCCGCGCGCGCGGGGTGTTGGTGCCGGACGGTCTGCCGGCGGTGCTCGGTTGCGACGGTGCCGGGGTGGTGGAGGCCGTCGGTGAGCGGGTCTCGCGCTTCAAGCCTGGCGACCCGGTCTGGTTCTGTCACGGCGGTCTCGGCGGACCCGAGGGTAACTATGCGGAGTATGCCTTGGTGGACGAGGGCATCGCCCAGCCGAAGCCCCGTACCCTCGACTTTATCCACGCCGCCGCGGCCCCCCTGGTCTTGATCACGGCCTGGGAGGCCCTCTACGATCATGCCGACCTGGCTGAAGGCAAGCGAGTGCTGATTCATGCCGGCGCCGGGGGGGTCGGGCATGTGGCGATCCAGCTAGCGCGGCTGGCCGGTGCCCGAGTATGCACTACGGTCAGCAATCCACGGAAGGCGGAACTGGTACGGGCGCTCGGTGCCGAATGCGTGATCAACTACCAGGAGGAAGACCTGGTCGCAGCGGTCATGGATTGGACCGGGGGTAAGGGCATGGACATGGCACTCGACACCGTCGGGCCGGCGGTCTTCGCCCAAACCGTACCGGCCATGGCCTACCGCGGTAACCTGGTTACCATCCTGCAGCCAGGCCCGGATCAGGACTGGAAGGAGGTCCGCGGCCGCAATCTGCGTATCAGCTTCGAGTGGATGTTGGCACCGATGCTGCGCGAACAGCCCGCTGCGCGCGCACACCAAGGGGAGATCCTGCGCCGCTGCGCCCAGTGGATCGACTCCGGCGAGCTCCGCATCCAGGTCTCCGAGACCTTTCCGCTCGAGCAGGTCGCCGTCGCCCATAATCGTATCGAGGCGGGCCATACCGAGGGTAAGTTGGTGCTTACCATGGAGTAGGGTGGGCTGTGCCCACCGGATAGGCGTAGGGTAGGTTGTGCCCGCCGGGCAGGCACAATACTTGGTGGGCACAGCCCACCCTACGGGTCCGGTTCGCCGAATCGCTCTTGAATGGACGCAACTCAATCCTTGGTGACGTCCTGTTTGGAACCGGAGAGGAACTTGGACCAGGGGTCACCCGGAATCTCCTTCTCCGTCCGCCAGACGACCTCGAATTGGCCGTCTTCCTGGATCTCGCCGATCAAGACCGGTTTGGTGATGTGGTGGTTCTCCAGCATTTTGGCCTTGCCACCGGTGAGATTCGACGTCTGCAACCCGATGATGGCCTTGGTAACCTTGTCGGTCTCGGTGCTGCCGGCCTTTTCCACCGCCTTCACCCAGAGGTCGAAGCCGATGTAGTGGGCCTCCATCGGGTCGTTGGTGACGCGCTTCTTGTCTTTGATGAACTTGTGCCAGGTAGCGATGAACTTCCGGTTGGCCGGGTCGTCCACGCTCATGAAGTAGTTCCAGGCGGCTAAGTGGCCTACCAACGGTTTGGTGTCGATTCCGGACAGCTCCTGCTCACCGACCGAGAAGGCCATCACCGGGATGTCTTCCGCGGAGATGCCTTGGTTTGCGAGCTCCTTGTAAAAGGGCACGTTGGCATCGCCGTTGATGGTGGAGATCACCGCCGTCTGTTTACCCTTGGCCCCGAACTTCTTGATGTCGGCAACGATGGACTGCCAATCGGAGTGACCGAAGGGGGTGTAGCTGATCATGATGTCCTCTTCGGCTACGCCCTTTTGTTTCAGATAGGCCTCGAGGATCTTGTTGGTGGTGCGCGGGTAGACATAGTCGGTACCCGCCAGTACCCAACGCTTCACGCCTACTTCCTTCATCAGGTAGTCAACCGCCGGGATGGCCTGCTGGTTGGGCGCGGCACCCGTGTAGAAGACGTTCTTGGAGGACTCCTCGCCCTCGTACTGGACCGGATAGAAGAGCAGGCCATTGAGTTCTTCGAACACCGGGAGCACGGATTTGCGGGAGACCGAGGTCCAACAGCCGAATACCACCGCGACCTTCTCCTGCTCGAGCAGCTCACGGGCCTTTTCGGCGAACAGGGGCCAATCGGAGGCCGGGTCCACGACCACCGGCTTCAGCTGCTTGCCCAGCACGCCGCCCTGCTTGTTTTGCTCGTCGATGAGCATCAGCATGGTGTCCTTCAAGGTGGTCTCGCTGATGGCCATGGTCCCGGACAGCGAGTGGAGGATGCCCACCTTGATGGTATCCGCCGCCGTCAGGGCACCGGATAGGCAGAGTCCGATAGCGGCACCTAGACCGACGAGCGATTGCTTGATGAGGCTGTGTTTTCGCATAGGTTCTACTCCTGCATGATTGATCCTACTCGAGGTTACGATGGAACACTCGGCCACCGGCGTCTGCGCCTGCGTCCCTCGCGCCGACGCAAAATACCGAAATCTCCGGCGTAGAACAAGGATATCCGAATCTCATAATAAGTAAAATTTATGATAAACGCTATAAAACTGTTTTGACGCCTTCATGGGTATATCATTATCTTCTTACCTCTTAAGCGGCAGGTCCCGGCTGGGACGAGGGTCTTAGGGACTCGGATCGAATCGCGTAACCTGACTTCAGGGACGGGACGGCAGGCTGGCCGCAATGTCTAAGAGGCTGTCTAAAAATTAAGATACTAATTTTAGGACATAAAATCTGTAAATTCCGCGCTCGTTCCCACGCTCCAGCGTGGGAACGCCGTTGTGTCCGCTCCCACGGACTCAGCTCCTCGATGCTGACTCGGCGTTGGCGGTTAGCCTACCGAGGCGCTTAATCGACGCTGGAGCGTCAGATCCCTCCTCCGTCGGGACCAGGTC
>NZ_FLUY01000496.1 GCF_900092655.1 Candidatus Thiosymbion oneisti | reverse complement strand
CGTAATGTCGAACAGGTCGGTGTGGATTGGCAATTCACCACCGAACAGGCGCGCATCAAACTCAAACGACTCTACCCACAATATCAAGCGAAATAAAAACCGCGAGTGGGTGAGCCAGCAGAGACTATGAACTTGCAATATCGGTCGAAACTAGGTACTAGTGTAGTGCGCCATTCTGTTTGGAACTTAAGCGGCGATTGCGCGCGTCGGGCGTCAAATCGATCGCAGCGCCA
>NZ_FLUY01000479.1 GCF_900092655.1 Candidatus Thiosymbion oneisti | reverse complement strand
GATGCGCGGGAAACCGATGTGAGCGAGGCGTTGGGTGAAGCCCCCGCGCTGGCCCGCAAGCTGGAAGCACTCAAGGAGCGCCAGA
>NZ_FLUY01000114.1 GCF_900092655.1 Candidatus Thiosymbion oneisti | reverse complement strand
TACCAGCTGAGCTCGAACCGAGGGGCTGACCTTCATGGCGAGACGTTACAAGCGAGGGGTAGCCCGTGCCCAGGAAGCTCTCCTGCCGCCGCGGGTGGAAGATTACGTCAGTGAGACCAATCTGGTTCGGGCGATCGACGCTTACGTGGACACACTCGACCTGCAGGCGTTGGGCTTTACCAATACCGAGGATGATCTCACCGCGGGTCAGCCGGCGTTC
>NZ_FLUY01000040.1 GCF_900092655.1 Candidatus Thiosymbion oneisti | reverse complement strand
ATGAAGGCAGGCCACGACCGTGCCCGCCCGATTACCTTAGGTCTCATGGCCGATGCCCGGGAGCGGCTCATCGAGCGGCGGGATACCCACCTCGATCAGTTGGCCGATAAATTGCGGGAGCCGCGGGTCCACAAGGTTATCGGCGAACTCTTGGGCGACGATTTCGAATCCGGAATCGCCCCGCCCAGCGAAGACGACCAACTGTATGTGCAAGACCTGGGACTGATCCGCACCCGCCCGCAGATCGAGATCGCCAACCCCATCTACCGGGAAGTCATCCCGCGCACCCTGACCTGGGTTGCCCAGACCCGGATCCCCCAGGAGACCGCCTGGTATGTGGGTCGGGATGGACGCCTGGATTTCCCCAAGCTACTGAACGGCTTCCAGCAATTCTTCCGGGAGCACGGCGAGCTCTGGATCGAACGGTTCGACTACAAAGAGGCCGGGCCACAATTGCTGATGCAGGCATTCCTGCAACGCATCGTCAACAGCGGTGGGCGCATCGACCGGGAATACGGCCTGGGGCGCCGCCGCACCGATCTGTTGGTGCAGTGGCCCCTGGATGAGACTCAAGGCTTCCATGGCCCGGTCCAACGGGCGGTCATCGAGCTCAAGCTCCTACACAAATCCCTGGCGGCAACGATCAAAGAAGGCCTGGCACAGACCGCCGACTATATGGACCGGGTCGGCACCGACGAGGGCTATCTGATCGTCTTCGACCGCACCCCGGAGCTGCCCTGGGAAGCAAAGAGCTTGGTCCGGCAAGAACAGTATGGAGAGCACCGGATTTGGGTGTGGGGGATGTAAGGTGATTTCCGTTGAGAGGCTGTCTAAGAACTTGCCCGGTTGGCTCCCTCGCCCCCTGAGGGGAGAGGGGGGATCAAGGGCTTTATTTCGACAGGATTGGTCACGCCACATCAAGCAACATCAATAGGTTGGTTTTTAGACAGCCTCTGAGACGCTTTTTTTCCGCAAATAAACGCAAAAAAGACAATGACGAAAGCTCAGCGAAAAATCCTGATAGCCCTATTGGGACTGATCGCCGCGGTGGCTGCCGCCATCGGCGGCGGCTGGGCGGTGCATGTCTTCCTGTCCAATCAAGACAGCTCGATCACGCATACGGGAACCGGGGATGCCGTCGGGGGCGACCAGTACAAGGCAGGAAGGGATATCCACATCGGCATCCCCTTCGAGAAATACAAGGCCGATCTCAAGGAACGGGAGCAAGAGGTCACCAAAGCGCTAAAGCAGGCCCATGCCCAGGAACGCCAAATCCTGGAGAAAGAGAAGGCCGAGATCGAACGTCGATTATCGGATGCCCAAGCCAGCTACCAGAACCATATCAAGGAACTGAAGGAACGCATCGCTCAGTTAGAGACCATCCGCGGCCAGATCCCAGATGCGCTCCTGGATCAGGCCCGCACCGCCTTGGCCCAAGGCGACCAGAGCCAGGCGGATCAGCTCTTTGCCCAAATCGAGGCCCGAAACGAGGCGGCTATCCAGGCCACCGCCGAGGCCGCCTATCAGCGCAGTCGCATCGCCCTGGACCAGATCCGCTATCGGTCGGCCTATGCACATGCCCAACGGGCCGTGCGGCTGGCGCCGGAGAACGGCCTGTATCTCACAGGCGCCGGCGAGCTGGCGCATATACTCGGTGACTACAGCACCGCTAAGGACTACTCCGAGCAAGCCCTGGCCAGCGATCTCAAGACCTACGGCGAAGACCATCCCGATGTAGCAAGAGACCGCAACAATCTGGGAATGGCCTGGCAGTCACTCGGCGAGTACCGGAAGGCCATCGGCTATTTCAAGCAGGCCCTGACCAGTGGCATCAAGACCTACGGCGCAGACCATCCCAGTGTGGCGACAATTCGCAACAACCTGGGCTTGGCCTGGGATTCACTCGGCGAGTACCAAAAATCCATCGGCTATTTGGATCAGGCCCTGGCCAGTAGCATCAAGACCTACGGCGAGGACCATCCCGCTGTGGCAAGAGATCGCAACAATCTGGGAATGGCCTGGCAGTCACTCGGCGAGTACCAGAAGGCCATCGGCTACTACGAGCAGGCATTGGCGAGCGATCTCAATACCTACGGCGAGGACCATCCCCATGTCGCAATACGCCGCAACAATCTGGGAATGGCCTGGTATTCACTCGGCGAGTACCGGAAGGCCATCGGCTATTTGGAGCAGGCCCTGGCCAGTGATCTCAAGACCTACGGCGAGGACCATCCCGATGTCGCAATACGCCGCAACAATCTGGGATTGGCCTGGGATTCACTCGGGGAACACCAGAAGGCCATCGGCTACTACGAGCAGGCCCTGGCCAGTGATCTCAACTCCTACGGCGAGGACCATCCCGCTGTGGCGACAATGCGCAACAATCTGGGATTGGCCTGGCATTCACTCGGGGAGTACCGGAAGGCCATCGGCTATTACGAACAGGCCCTGGCCAGTGGCATCAAGACCTATGGCGAGGACCATCCCCATGTCGCAACACGCCGCAACAACCTGGGATTGGCCTGGCAGTCACTCGGCGAGTACCGGAAGGCCATCGGCTATTTCAAGCAGGCCCTGGCCAGCGATCTCAGGACCTACGGCGAGGACCATCCCGCTGTGGCAAGAGACCGCAACAACCTGGGATCGGCCTGGGATTCACTCGGGGAGTACCAGAAGGCCATCGGCTATTACGAACAGGCCCTGGCCAGTGATCTCAATACCTACGGCGAGGACCATCCCCGTGTCGCGATAACTCGCAACAATCTGGGAATGGCCTGGCGGTCACTCAGGGAGTACCGGAAGGCCATCGGCTATTTGGAACAGGCCCTGGCCAGTGATCTTAAGACCTACGGCGAGGACCATCCCCGCGTCGCGACAATGCGTAATAATCTGGGATCGGCCTGGCAGTCACTCGGCGAGTACCGGAAGGCCATCGGCATTTGGAGCAGGCCCTGGCGAGCGATCTCAGGACCTACGGCGAGGACCACCCCACTGTGGCGATAGACCGCAACAATCTGGGAGCGGTCTGGCAGGCGCTCGGCGAATATCAAAAGGCCATCGGCTATTTCGAGCAGGCCCTGGCTAGTGATCTCAATACTTACGGCGAGGACCATCCCGATGTCGCGATACGCCGCAACAATCTGGGATTGGCCTGGCAGGCACTCGGCGAGTACCAGAAGGCCATCGGCTATTTCGAGCAGGCCCTGGCTGTCTTTGAACGCAAGCTGGGGCCGGAGCATCCGAATACGCGGATCACGCGGGAGAATCTCACCGCCGCGCGGGCGGGACGGGACCTGAGCGCTACCGAGGGGCGTGAATAGTCCAGAGGCCGGATCGAGGAACCAAACCCGACACTGCGGCTCGGATGCGCAGATTAGGCAGATTTCCACAGATTTTCTTTGCCGCGCTCGTTCCCACGCTCCAGCGCCTGCCTGTGCGTGCCGCACGCAGACAGGTGGGAACGCCGGCTTGTCCGCTCCC
>NZ_FLUY01001407.1 GCF_900092655.1 Candidatus Thiosymbion oneisti | reverse complement strand
GAGGCACCGCCAGACGAAAGGGGCGGCAACGGATAGGCCACATCTAAGGACACGGGAACCTGCTCTCTACTCTACTGG
>NZ_FLUY01001314.1 GCF_900092655.1 Candidatus Thiosymbion oneisti | reverse complement strand
TATCGGCGCCGACGCAAGCTCTGCTACTGAGGCCGTTGACACTAACTTAATGGCAGTGACGCTCCAGCGTGGGAACGGCAGCTTGTCCGCTCCAGCGGACGCAGCGCCTCGGTGCTGATCGGCGTTGGCGGTTAGCCTACCGAGGCGCTTAATCGACGCTGGAGCGTGGGGAGCCAGCCGAAA
>NZ_FLUY01000335.1 GCF_900092655.1 Candidatus Thiosymbion oneisti | reverse complement strand
ACCCAACCCTGGTGCCCCTCGAGTACCGCCAGACACTCGCCGCTGGCGGCGTCCCACAGGCGCAGATTGCCGTCATCCCCGGCCGAGACCAAGCGGCTGGCGTCCGGCGACCAATTGCAGGCCAGGACCGAACCTTGGTGCCCATCCAATAGCTGGGCCAGCGCGCCGGTCGCCGGGGCTTGGGGCTGGGGCGGAGGCAGGTGCCGGTCTAATCGGCAGTTGGCGATCAGGATGCCTTCCGCGTCCAGACCCAGGGTCCGGTCCAGGGTGCAGGACAGGAGTTGGGTACGGTAGCATCGCCCGGCGCGCAGATCCGCGCCGGTGAGATCCAGGCCGCGGAAGCAGGCACCGGTGAGATCGGCGTCCCGCAGGCAGGCGTTGCGGGCGCTGCCGGCCCAGAGCTCGGCACGGGTCAGCTCGGCGTCGCTTAGATCGGCATCGTTCAGGTTCACCCGGTGGAAGCGGACATTCATCAGCCGGCTGCCCGTGAGGCGCAGGCGGGAGAGATTGAGTAAAGGGCCGTCGGCTGGGCCTTCGAAGCGCCAGTCCTTGAGATCCGCGCCGGTCAGCGCCATGCCGGCCAGGCTGGGGGCAGGCAAACCCTGTCGGTGCGCGTGCAGGCCATAGGCCAGAAGCAGCTCGCTGATGCCGGGCCGATAGTGTTGGCGGATGATACGGAAGGCCGGTTGCCAACTGGTCGCGTCCGCTTTGCGGAGCAGCTCGCCCAGGAAATCCAGGGTCTCGATACTGGGGACGGGGATCTTCCATAGGGCCAATGCCTGTTCCAGATCGGGATTCCGGTTCGCGGCGGGATCCAGGTCGCCGGCCTGCCCCCCGATCGCCGGCAGGGCCCGCAACAGGGCGCGGGCGAGAAAGAATTCCATGATGGAGGTGTGGGCGAAGCGGAAGCGGTCTTCTCCCTCCCGGACCAGGAAGCTGGCATTGCGCAGATCCTCTTGCAGGATATCGGTGCCCTGCTCCCGGTCCAGATAGGCCCGGTAGGCGAGCTGGCGACGGGAATCGGCGACCAGCTGGTCCAGCAGCCAGTCTTCCAGCTCCCGGTAATTCAGACTCTTCTGTTTGCGGGACCAGAGGCGGTGGGCCAGCTGTTCCATGAGCAACAGCTTGTGGTCCCGGTCCAAGCGGTGCTTGGGGCTGTCGCGGTCGGTCCATTGGTCGACCAGATTCTCGTAGAGATCGGCCACACTGATCCGGCCACCACCGCGGTGGATGGCCTCCAGATTCTCCACTTGGCCTTGGATCAGGCGCAGGTTGTAGGGCCGGCTGCTGAGCCCGCGCAGATCATGGATCCGGTCCAGCATCTCCAGTATCAGCTCGGCGCGCTGGGGCTGGTCGCCGAAGACCTGGCGGAAATAGGTCTCGACCTGCTCGCGACCGAAGGGCAGCAGGGTGACCCAGAGATAGTCCTTGGCGCCCACGGCCTCCCGCTGGCGTCCGTCCAGGGCGCCGAGCTGGTCCCGCAGGGTCTGGAAGAAATGGCTGCGGCAGGTCATGATCAGGCGCCCGACCTGCTTGTCCTTGGCTGACCGATCCGGGTCGGCTTGACGCCAAACCCGGGGCGGCAGGATTTCCCACAGGCGTTGGATGAAGTGCCGGCACTGGTCCGGGGGCAGCTGGTTCATGACCTCGTCCAGGCCGTCGAAGATCACCAGGCCGCCCTGCTCCTGGGCCAGGCGCTTGATGTCGTCCACACTGGGTCGGGCCTGGCCGACCGGGAGGTTGTAGGCCGCTGCCAACAGATGTCCGAGCATGGCGTCCAGCGGTGGGACGCCCTGGGTCCGCCAGTCCCAGCGCATGGCATTGACCGCGCGCAGATCCAGATAGACGGGTAAGGGGAGTTCGGGCTCGGTCTTGCGCAGCTCCAGGAGCTCCCGGGTCAGGCGTTGACTCAGGGTGGTCTTGCCCATGCCCAGCTCGCCGAAGACGGCGCAGTAGGGCAGCCCGTCGTGGGGGCGCCGCAGCCAGTCGAGCAGGAAAGACAGGGCCTCCCGGCCTTCGGTGTCGCCCTGCCGGCTGCTTAGCTGCTGCCTGACATAGTGGGGCTCCGGGCAATCGCCGAGACAGTCATCGGAAAACCTGGTGATGACGGCGAGGCGTTTCTGCGCGGCTGCCGCCGGATCGGGGGACTCGTCCACACGGGCAAGGATGGCTTGTGCCGCCTCGGCGGCCCAGGCCTCGCGCCTGCCGCTGCTTTTCCATGCCCTACCGTCGGCGTCGCGGAAGATCTGGAGGTCGGCGAGCGAGGTGTCTGCAAGCTGGTCGTCGTCGAACCCTTTGAACGCCAGGGGGATCAGGGGCCGGTTATCGGGCAGCGGAAGACTCTCTTTTTTAATCTCGGCAATCAAGGCCGGACTGACCAGGAGCAGGATCAGATCGGCCTGTTCCAGATAGCGGGCACGGGTACGTGCCTTGTCCTCTCCCACCGGGATCCGGTGGAAATCGAGATCGGTCCAATCCTTTCCATAGGCCTGGAGCTGGGTCCTCAGTTGTCCGTGCAGCTCGCGGGCGTCGGCCTGCTCCTGCTCTGCGTAGAGCAGCAGATAGCTGCGCTGCTCGCCCCGTACCCGTAGGGTCTGCTCCTGGGGGTGTTCGACCAGGCCGCCGGTGGCGCCCAGATTGAATTCGGTCAGGCGCTCTTCGGCGTTGTCCGCGGCGGCGAACCAGAGACGGCGTTGTTCCGGGTCCGCATTACGGTTGGCGTCCACTTGTAGCTCCAGCTGGGTCTTTTGCCCGGCGGCGGATTCTTTGAGGGTGTGGCGGAATTTGTGAAAGGCCTTGTCGGCCTTGGTCTTCTCCGTCGGGCTGCGGCTGCTGGCGGGAAACAGCCGGGCATAGGCCGCGCCATAGCCGATGTAGCCCGATTCGTCCATGAGCTCGATCAGGAGTGCCAGGCGGCGTGTACTCAGGGGCGCAAGCCCGCCGGGGCCGGACAAGCGGCGCGCCAGGTCTTCGACGAGGGTTTTGGGCGCGGGGGCGAGCAGCTTGGTCATGGGTGGGCCTTCAGGTAATGCCGTGCCTCTGGCTCCCACGCTCCAGCGTGGGAGCCAAATCCAGACGCTCCAGCGTCATGAAACCCGGTCCCGAGCGGAGCCGGGGATCTCGGCCGCTGGAGCGGCCACAACGGCATTCCCACGCTGGAGCGTGGGAACGAGCCAAAAAAGAATCTTTGCGTCTTGGCGCCATTGCGTCCTGGCGTTAAATGGGCCGGAAAGTGAGCGGCCAAGCATAAAATTT
>NZ_FLUY01000062.1 GCF_900092655.1 Candidatus Thiosymbion oneisti | reverse complement strand
ATGGCGCCGCGATCGATTTGACGCCCGACGCGCGCAATCGCCGCTTAAGTTCCAAACAGAATGGCGCACTACACTAGTTT
>NZ_FLUY01001580.1 GCF_900092655.1 Candidatus Thiosymbion oneisti | reverse complement strand
CAACCGCCGACTGAAGATAATCCATCTGGAAGATGGAGGTTTGTACCTCGATCCGCCTACGGCGGACTGAAGTTTTTGGAGACAATCAA
>NZ_FLUY01000354.1 GCF_900092655.1 Candidatus Thiosymbion oneisti | reverse complement strand
CGAGAACCCAAGCTCCTCGCGCGATTGAGCATTGATGGGAAGCAATTTATCGGCTATTCCGAGCGTCTTCTCAAGGCGTTCGGAACGGCGGTCGGTGCACCGGCATCGCTCGCGGATCTCTGCGCTCGGCGTCAGGCCAAGTACCTGCGTGGCATCCAGGCTGCACGAGTGATGTAGATAAAAGGACACCCATTTTGTTTGACTTGATCCTCCCTCTAAGTTAGCATCCTCCTCAACCCAATATTCTCAGCTAGGAGTCCGACCGTGACCGCTCCCCGCTCGGTTCTTGTTTCCCTTGAGGATACCCC
>NZ_FLUY01000383.1 GCF_900092655.1 Candidatus Thiosymbion oneisti | reverse complement strand
GTTAAGCCTCAAAGCCCCTCTCCCGGCGGGAGGGTGTCGCAAAAGCCCCGCTCCCGGTCTCTGGTTCCCACGCAGCGCCT
>NZ_FLUY01000366.1 GCF_900092655.1 Candidatus Thiosymbion oneisti | reverse complement strand
CGTAACCCGACAGACGATGATGGGAGCCAGCCTGGGATGTCGGGTTACGGCGCGTTCAGCCTCGGTTGTCCACGCCCGCATCGCAAGG
>NZ_FLUY01000018.1 GCF_900092655.1 Candidatus Thiosymbion oneisti | reverse complement strand
TGCGCTCACCACATCTTACGGCCCTTGCCCAACCTACAAGATCATGTTTTCGGGAGGATTTATACGCGCTCGCCCTGA
>NZ_FLUY01000395.1 GCF_900092655.1 Candidatus Thiosymbion oneisti | reverse complement strand
TCCAGGTTGCGCCGGCACTCGCGTTCCAGACGCCGGGAGCTCCGTACCCGGTTGAGATCGCCGTAAACATAAAGCTTAAGGAGCACAGCAGGATCGAACGCCGGCTGACCGGGCGTCAGATCACCCGTCGCATGGGTAAACCCCAACGCCGGCAAATCAAGCGTGTCAACGTAAGCGTCGAGCACCCGAACGTGGTTGGTTTCGCTGACCAAGAGGGCGTTCTCAATTGAGCTGAATCCTCATGAAAATCAAGCACATCAGGCCCATGCAGCAGCGGCTACGAGTTTC
>NZ_FLUY01000137.1 GCF_900092655.1 Candidatus Thiosymbion oneisti | reverse complement strand
GGCAGCGGAGAGATGACCGTTCGAACCGATGACCTTTGGATTGAAGGCACTATTCTTACCCAGGGCGGGGACATCCGCCTGGAAGACAATTCGACAAACAACGACGCTGGTTTTTTCCAAATCGGTACCGGAGGTTGGATAGAAACTGGCGGCGGAGAGATGACCGTTCGAACCGATGACCTTTGGATTGAAGGCACTATTCTTACCCAGGGTGGGGACATCCGTATGGAAGACAACCCGACAAAGGATTTTGGTTTTTTTCAAATCGGTACCGGAGGCCTGATACGGACGGGCGGCGGAGAGATGACCGTTCGAACCGATGACCTTTGGATTGAAGGCACTATTCTTACCCAGGGTGGGGACATTCGTATAGAAGACAACCCGACAAAGGATTTTGGTTTTTTCCAAATCGGTACCGAAGGTCGGATAGACACGGGCAGCGGAGAGATGACCGTTCGAACCGATGACCTTTGGATTGAAGGCACTATTCTT
>NZ_FLUY01001370.1 GCF_900092655.1 Candidatus Thiosymbion oneisti | reverse complement strand
GGTAGTGGTTAAATTCAAAGTGACATGGTTGTGCGACTTAACGATTCGACCCCCACTGCTTTTGCCATCCCTGGCGCCTGGATTCCGGCAATCCCTGCCGGAATGACGGGGTAGGGGT
>NZ_FLUY01000036.1 GCF_900092655.1 Candidatus Thiosymbion oneisti | reverse complement strand
GGACCGCCGTCTTTCAGACGGCTTACGGACCCCATCACCAGCTGGCGGCAACGGTCAGAGCAGACGCCTTCCGGGCCACACCGGATAACGCCGGACAGCCGGCAGGTTTGGCTCCCGTGTCTATACCCGTCACCCGTGAATATTTCGCCGCGATGCACGCCACTCGCATCCGCTAGCCACGTTGCGACTCGTCGCAATAGGGCCTGGCTATTCCTCCTCGCCGTGCCTTGCGCTCGGGCACGATCGGCACACCTCGCTTACCGAAATATTCACGCGTGACGGGTATACGAATGCTGGACACCGGCCTGATGCTCTCCGCGGCGCGGAGCTGCCAGGTTCCCACGCAGCGAGACTGTGAAAGTATTACCGAATTTTCAGAGTGAAAGGGAAAAGGAAACACAATTCGCCTAAATCAGGCGGCATAGATTGCTCCTAGCCCCACTTTGTACGGAATTTAACGTGAAATACAGCAGTTCCACCCCACCACTTCCGGGGAAAACGAATTCTTTCACAGTCTCAGCGCGTGGGAACGAGAATGACCGCGTCGGGCGTCACCTTTTACGACACCCTCCGGCAGGAGGGGGTCAGGGAAAGGGGGTCAAAGGCTGAAGTATCCCCACAAATCAGCCTCTGGCTCCCACGCTCCAGCGTGGGAGCAAATCCAGACGCTCCAGCGTCATGA
>NZ_FLUY01000681.1 GCF_900092655.1 Candidatus Thiosymbion oneisti | reverse complement strand
ATTGTAGCATACCTGTGTAGCAGCTAAAGCCTTGCACTAAAGTGCATAGTTTTGGACTAGCGTGCTGGGACAATAAAT
>NZ_FLUY01000005.1 GCF_900092655.1 Candidatus Thiosymbion oneisti | reverse complement strand
CTTAGAGGCTGTCTAAAAACTAACCTATTGATTTTCTACTGGCATTGATTTTCGGCTGGCTCCCCACGCTCCAGCGTGGG
>NZ_FLUY01001122.1 GCF_900092655.1 Candidatus Thiosymbion oneisti | reverse complement strand
CACCCTGGCAACGGCAAACGCCGCGTCTACTCCCGGCTGTTCCTCGCACGGCTGCTGGTGGTACTGGACAGTTGCCGTGAGGTGCTCAGGGAGTTAGTCGGCAGGATCGGGCCACCCGATCAATGGGTCGCGGAGGATCATAATGTCCTCCTGGCCGACTGACGCCGAAGGGGAATTTTGTGGGGATACTTCAGGG
>NZ_FLUY01001399.1 GCF_900092655.1 Candidatus Thiosymbion oneisti | reverse complement strand
GGTGTGTGCCGACAACCAGATCGAACATCGCCTGATCAAGCCCAGAACCCCGCAGACCAACGCCATGATCGAGCGCTTCAACGGCCGTATCGCCGATGTCGTGCGCACCCACCGCTTCGACTCCGCGGCTTCACTCCAGATCACCCTCAAACGCTTCGTCTACCTGTATAATCATCAGATCCCTCAGAAAAACCTGCATCATAAAACACCTCTCCAGACGCTCAAACAGTGGTACTCACAGCAACCCCATCTCTTCAAAAAAATTC
>NZ_FLUY01000804.1 GCF_900092655.1 Candidatus Thiosymbion oneisti | reverse complement strand
CCGTTGCCGACAGCTGGTCATTGGGTGCGTAAGCCGTCTGAAAGACGGCGGTCCCAGCGTCCCCGGAACCGCCGACACTTTGTCGGCCCCTGGGACCGCCGACAT
>NZ_FLUY01000494.1 GCF_900092655.1 Candidatus Thiosymbion oneisti | reverse complement strand
ATGGCGCTGCGATCGATTTGACGCCCGACGCGCGCAATCGCCGCTTAAGTTCCAAACAGAATGGCGCACTACACTAGT
>NZ_FLUY01000111.1 GCF_900092655.1 Candidatus Thiosymbion oneisti | reverse complement strand
CGCTTTGGATGTGGCGAGGTATCCGTTCCCGGCCAAGGTGTTGTGGCCAGAGGAAAGCGCCGTCGCCGCGGCGCGGGAGGAACCGAAGGGCCCGGTTCCCGGCCAACGCCGTTGGTATCCCCCGTAGCTGAGGTTCAATGCGGCCGCGCCGCTTTGCCGGCGCACTCCAAAGTAGTACGGAATCCATAAAGAGCCTCGTTTTTTTGCCGCAAATGAACGCAAAGCGAACCGCATCTTTAGATGGCAGGCGTGCCCAATACCGGCTTGGGCACGGGCACCGCAAAAACAGCGCACCATTTTTCGCCGATCGCCTGAAAACCCGCGTGCGCATGGGTTTCCTGACCATATTCTCGGTCCTGCTGCTCAGCGGCTGTGGCATCATGTCCTGGTTCGGCGGCGAAGAGGACCCCCGCCCCCCGACGGAACTCAAGGACCTGAAGCCCGAGATCACCGTCACCATACTCTGGTCCAGGGAGATCGGGGTGGGAACGGACGGGCGGCGGCTCAATCTGATTCCGGCGCTCCGTGGCGGGCGCCTCTATGTCGCCGATGCCGAAGGCCGCATCCTGGCCCTGGACGCTGCCACCGGAAAGGTCCTGTGGGAACGGGAGACGGGCCTTCCCTTCAGCGGCGGGCCGGAGGTGGATGCCGAGCACATCATCCTTGGCTCCAGCGACGGTGACCTGGTAGCGCGCTCGGCGCGCGACGGTGCCGAGCGCTGGCATGCCCGCTTGGGCAGCGAGGTCCTCTCCGTACCCCGCATCGCCGGCTCCAGCGTCCTGGTCCACACCCTGGACGACAGCGTCTACGCATTCGATCTCGGCTCCGGCAATCGGCTCTGGAAGTACAGCTACTCGGCCCCGGTCCTCACCCTGCGCGGCAGCAGCATGCCGGCCATCACCGACGACAGCGTCATCGTCGGCATCTCCGGCGGTCAGTTGATCAATCTGGAGCTCCAAAGCGGTGTGCCGCGCTGGGAAACCATCGTGACCCCACCGCACGGCCGTTCCGAGCTGGCACGTATCGCCGACATCGACGCCGACCCCATCATCGTCGCGGACACGATTTATGTCGCCACCTACAATGGGGATCTGGCCGCCGTCGACCTGACCACCGGCTCCGTGCGCTGGCGCCGCCAGCTCTCAGCCCACGCGGGGCTGGCAGCGAGCGCCGGCATACTCTATATCACCGACTCCGATGACCTGATATGGGCCGCAACCGCCGCCGGAACCGACATCTGGAAACAAGAGGCGCTCAAGTACCGACGCCTGACCGCCCCGGCGGTACTCGGCAACCTGGTGGCGGTGGGGGACATGGAAGGCTATGTCCATTGGCTGGATCGCCGTGACGGTCGCCTGGTGGCCCGAGTCGAGGTAGCGGACGGACCCATCACAGGGCGCCCCCAGGTGGCAGGCGGTAAGCTCTACGTCTACGGCAACGACGGCACCCTGGCCGCACTCTCTGCAGGATCACCGCCGCCACCGCCGCCTAAACCTAGGAAACCTAAGCCGACCCCGAATCCTGATGATACGGATACTCCAACCGCTCGCGCTGTGGATGCACCATACCCGGCGGGATCGCCGCCCGCATCATCGCCCAAACCTAAGCCGACCCCGAACCCCGGTGGTACCGGCACCTCCCGCGCTGCGGATGTGCCCCGTCAGGATAAGCAGGTACGGGAATGATTAACCGCTTCTCCGAGTCCCCAGCATCTCTGCGGTGCATACGAGTGGGCACCTGTTGTCAAGGAAGCTGAACTTAATCTCAGGAATGTTCTAGAGGGCGTTCTCAATTGAGCTGAATCCTCATGAAGATCAAGCACATCAGGCCCATGCAGCAGCGGCTACGAGTTTCCGAGACACTCCGCGGCGCGGAGCTTCTGCGTTCCCA
>NZ_FLUY01000746.1 GCF_900092655.1 Candidatus Thiosymbion oneisti | reverse complement strand
CCAAGACGCAAAGTTTCTTTGTTCTTTCTTTGCGGCTTGGCGTCCTTGCGTCATTGCGTTTTTTCGCAATTTCCGTTCTTTCGCGAACTGAGCCACTACCCAACGAAATTGTAGCGTGACTCGCCGCCGTATCCTGTTTATTATCATGGTGTTCCTATCGATCAGGATCGCTCTCAAAATCGATTCGAGGCATGGCAATGGGCGTAGCAGCCAAGCACAGCTGGATTTCCGTGGCGGACTACCTGGAAGGCGAGAAGATCGCCGAGGTACGCCACGAATATGTCAATGGCGAGGTCTTCGCCATGGTGGGCACCACCAAGGCGCACAACAGGATTGCGTTGAACCTGGCGCTGCTGTTGCGTAACGGACTTGCCGGTAAACCCTGTCGGGTCTACATGGAGAACGTAAAGGTCTACATTAAAACGGCATTTGAAGAGCGCTTTTATTACCCGGACCTCCATGTGGAATGCCGGCCCTTTACCGACAACAGCTATTACAGCGAGCGTCCCAAACTGATCATCGAGGTGCTGTCCGACTCCACCGAGCGCGATGATCGTTCCGACAAGTTTTACGCCTACCGCAGGCTGGCGAGCTTGGAGGAATATGTGCTGGTGGCACAGGACGAGCAGAAGGTGGAGGTCTATCGCCGCTCCGATGGATGGGATGCGACGGTCTATGGCCCGGAAGATAGCGTTCGACTCGGAAGCGTCGGCGCCGAGCTGGCCCTTGCTGCAATCTACGCCTGAGACCCGATTCCGGAGATTTATCCGCACATGAACGCCAATCAACGCAAATGGATCAAGTATCGTCCCTTCCGTGTTTATTCTCGTTCATCGGCGGTAGAAATCGGAACCGCCCAGGTTCGGATTGAGTATGGGAAAAATGATCCGGTCGCTTCGATCTATCCGCAGATTACACAGATTTTCGCAGGTTGAAAACGAAATGATCTGCGGACAGAAAACAGAATTGTGATCTCTTGCGACCGATTGGCGTTGATTGGCGTTCATTTGCGGATAACTTCCGCACAACCCAAGGGCGATGGGTATAATTTGCGGACCACCCGATCCGATAGTTCCAGGAACCATCAATGTCCATAAAGATCTTCTACGACCAAGACGCCGACCTCTCTCTCATCCGGGACCAGCAGGTCGCCATCATCGGTTACGGCTCCCAAGGCCACGCCCACGCCAACAACCTCAAAGAGTCCGGGGTCTCGGTGGTCGTGGGGCTGCGTCCCGACTCGGCGTCGGCCGCCAAGGCAACCGCTGCGGGGCTCCGGGTCAAGACCATCGAGGATGCGGCCAAGGACGCCGATGTGGTCATGATCCTGGCCCCGGACGAGCATCAGGCCCAGCTCTACCGGGAGCAGATCGCTCCCAACATCAAGCAGGGCGCCGCCCTGGCCTTCGCCCACGGCTTCAATATCCATTTCGGTCAGATCGAGCCCCGCGCGGACCTGGACGTGATCATGATCGCACCCAAGGGTCCCGGACATTTGGTGCGCTCGACCTATACCCAGGGCAGTGGCGTGCCCAGCCTGATCGCCGTCTTCCAGGATGCCAGCGGCCGCGCCCGAGACCTCGCCCTGGCCTATGCCGCGGCCAACGGCGGCGGGCGGGCGGGCGTCATCGAGACCAGCTTCCGCGAGGAGTGTGAGACCGATCTGTTCGGCGAGCAGGCGGTGCTCTGCGGAGGCCTGATCGCTCTGATCCAAACCGGCTTTGAGACCCTGGTCGAGGCCGGTTATGCCCCGGAGATGGCCTACTTCGAGTGTCTCCACGAGGTCAAGCTCATCGTCGATCTGATCTACGAGGGCGGCATCGCCAATATGCGCTATTCGATCTCCAACACCGCCGAGTACGGTGACTTCACCCGTGGCCCGCGCATCATCACCGACGCGACCAAGGCCGAGATGAAGCGCATCCTGGCCGACATCCAGTCCGGCGAATTCGCCAAGGAGTTCATCCTGGAGAACCAGGCCGGTGCCCCCAAGCTGAAGGCCCTGCGCCGTCTGAGCAAGGAACACCCGATCGAACAGGTGGGCGAGCAGCTGCGCGCGATGATGCCTTGGATCCGCGCGCAGCAGCTGGTCGACAAAAGCAAGAACTGAGTACCTACGGCTTGAACCTTGCGGGAGGATCTTGCCCAGGCCCGCCGCCTGATCGACAAGCACGGCTACCACCGCCGCGACCAGGAGCTCGCCGATACCGAAAGCTGCCTTTGAACCGCATCCTATAAACCACGAAAATCACGAAAAAGACAAGCATGAAGGTTCGTGTCCTTATTAGAACCACGGATGGACACGGATAAACACGGATCACAATCTGTGTTTATCCGTGTCTATCCGTGGTTCTTTTTCTGGCTCCCATGCTCCAGTGGGAACGAG
>NZ_FLUY01000924.1 GCF_900092655.1 Candidatus Thiosymbion oneisti | reverse complement strand
GGCTTACTCGATTTCTATCGGCGCCGACGCAAGCTCTGCTACTGAGGCCGTTGACACTAACTTAATGGCAGTGACGCGCTGCGTGGGAACGTGGAAACTCCGCGCTGCGGAGAGAATCAGGCAGCTGTCCACCATTCCGTTCTTGTAATAGGCCAGCTTTGCCAATAACCGCGTCGAGTGCCTGGCCCGCGGATAATCGATAACCTGCCGCGCCCTGTTCGCACTCGTTCCCACGCTCCAGCGTGGGAACGCCATCTTGTCCGCTCCAGCGGACGCAGCTCCTCTGTGCTGATAGGCGTTGGCGGTTAGCCTACCGAGGCGCTTAATCGACGCTGGAGCGTCGGGAGCTGCTCCCACGCTGGAGCGTGGGGAGCCAGCCAATATCAATGTGTTAGTTTTTAGACAGCCTCTAAACGAATTAATCTGTGAAAATCTGCGTAATCTGCGGATAACCTAGGGCAGGATGGCACGCTTGTATTAGATCAAGGCTCTCGCTGACATAGGGTGCGTGAGGTCATGCCCGCGGTTGCAACCTGGGACGAACGACGCGGGAAACGGGGGACCTCCTCGGCAGCGAGTCGGAAGTGGTGGCAGTGCTCCAGATACTCGCGCATGCTCTTGGGCATCGGGACCCGCGCGCGGGCAATATGCCGGATCAGGGAGACACCGTCGCGGATGAGGGCACGGGCCCGCCGTGTGCGCCGTATCCGTTCCTCCGAGGCGTGTTGCGGTAGCTGCGGCTCGAGCCGGCACAACCGTTCACCAGCGACGACAAAAGTCGGCCACACCTCGAAGATCGCCGGATCGGTGCGCAAGGTCTCGCATTTCTCCTTGGCCGCGTCGGCAAGCTCCCGGATATGCAGATCGACACCGGGGAAGGACCCTTCATCCGCGCACGTATCTACCATGACATCGGCGATGCGGTCGATGTGGCACATGGTCTGCGCAATCTTCAGATAGCGACTTTCATAAAAGTCCCTCACCGGGATGGAGAAGGCCCGGAACGGCTCACCCCAGAGCTCGTCCAGACCCTCGTCGCCGCTGCGGTGGCGGACCAGGCGCCCGAGCTCCAGGGCCTCCAGCAGGTATTTGCCGCATTGATCCATCAGGGCATCGTCTGAGGTGATCTCCACCCCGAACTCTTGCAGCTCCACGACCTTGGTGAAGATGTCCGTAGCCCGGTTGAAGAGCGCTCCGGCCAGCATGGCGCCCGCCACCCGTTTGCGCTCCGGGTCCATCTCCCGCTCGTAGGCCTGTCGGGCTTCATTGAGGCGGATGCCGGGGATATTGATCCCGTGCTCCACATGGTTGAAGAGCCGTCGCGTCAGGGCATGAATCAGCTGCTTCTTGGCCTCCAGATTGTCGGCCGGCGGCTCGTAGTATTTGATCCAGTAACCGTCATAGTAGACCCGGGGCTTGCCCTTTATGTCCCGGCGGGTGCCGTTGGATATCTGGTGCAACATGGGACCGTTCGATCGTGTTGACTCGCCTCATCGGTGCGGCGCCGACACGGGCGCCGTGCCTCCTATGCTTGTATCCGGGATGAGGGAAGGGCGATGAGAAATTCAGAATAGACCCTCTCCGAATTTGCCGATAAACAATCTGCAACCCGTTGAACCCAAGCGAAAACCGAAGCACCGCCGCCCACCCCGGTGAGACCTGGGACAGGCACGGGCTAGTCTTCCGAGCGCTGAAAGGCATCCTGGAGCTGCTTTTGGATGCTTGCCGGGACCGCCTCATAGTGGCTCAGCTCGATCGTATAGGTGCCTTCGCCGCCGGTCATGGATTTGAGCCGCGATTCGTAGCCTTCCAGCTCCGCCAGCGGGACCTCGCCGTCGATGGCGATCCGGCCCAGGCCCTTGGCCTCGCTGCCGCTGATGCGTCCACGACGACCCGAGAGGTCCCCTGCCAGGTCGCCCATGGCGCTGTCTTGGGCCAGGATGCGGATCTTAACGATGGGCTCGAGGATCACCGGCTTGGCCTTGTCCACGGCGTCTTGGAAGGCCTTCTTACCGGCGGTGGCGAAGGCGATGTCCTTAGAATCCACCGGGTGGTACTTGCCGTCATAGACGGTAGCCCGGATATCCTGCATCGGGTAGCCGGCCACGGCACCCTCCTGCAAGATCTGGCGCACGCCCTTTTCCACCGAGGGGATGAACTGGTTGGGGATGACGCCGCCGACCACGGCGTCCACGAACTCGAAGCCCTGACCCCGCTCCCGGGGTTCGATGCGCAGATAGACCTCGCCGAACTGACCGGCACCGCCGGTCTGCTTCTTGTGCCGATGGTGGCCCTCGGCCGGGGTAGTGATGGTCTCCCGATAGGCGATGCTCGGCGGCTTGGTGTCCACCTCCACATGGAACTGCTCCGCGAGGCGTCGCAGCAGCACCCGCAGGTGTAGCTCGCCGAGTCCGCGCATGACGGTCTCGTTGGCCGCGGCGTTGTGCTCCACGCGGAAGCAGGGGTCCTCCGACTCCAGCTTGTGCAGGGCGTCGGTAAGCTTCTGCTCGTCGCCGTGCTTGGTGGGCGTGATGGCCAGCCCGAACAGGGGGACCGGGCACTCGATGGGGTGCAGGTGGTAGTGGTCCTCGTCGTGGGAGTCGTGAAGCACCGCATCGAAACGGATATCCTCCACCCGGGCTACCGCCAAGATGTCGCCGGGTCCACCCGCTTTCACCTCGATCTGCTCGTTGCCGTGCAGGCGGAACAGGTGATTGACCTTGAACGCCTTGCGGGCGTCGCCGATGAAGAGCTGGGTATCCCCGGTAACCCGGCCCTGGTGGATACGAAAGATCCCGAGCTTGCCGCGGAAGGGATCGTTGATCACCTTGAAGACATGGGCCAGGGTATGCCGCTCGGGATCCGGGCTGATGCTGACGGGCTCCGCGTCGGCCCCTTCGCCCTTTACATAGGGGGGCGGATTGCCCTCGGACGGGTTCGGCATCAACCGGGCCAGGATATTCAGCAGCTCGGGGATGCCGGTGCCGGTCTGGGCCGAGACGAAGCAGATCGGGATCAGATGGGCCTCGCGCAGGGCCTTCTCGAAGGGGGCGTGCAGCTGCTCCGGTGCCAACTCCTCGCCCTGCTCCAGATAGAGCTCCATGAGCTCCTCATCGACCTCGACCACTTGGTCGATGATCCGGCTGTGGGCCTCCTCGACGGAGGAGAAATCGGTTGCATCAGGGCCGGGTTGGAAGAAGCAGTCGATCACCCGCTTGCCACCGTCCGCCGGCAGGTCGATGGGCAGGCACTCGGCACCGAAGGTGTCTTGGATCTGAGCGGTCAGCTCACCCAGGTTCACCCCCTCGGCGTCGATCTTGTTGACGATGATCATCCGGCACAGATTGCGATCTTCGGCCGCCTTCCACATACGCTGAGTGACGGGCTCGATCCCGGTGCGGGCATTGATCAGGATGGCGGTAGTCTCCACCGCAGACAACACGGAAATGCCGCGGCCCAGGAAGTCGGGGAGCCCCGGGGTGTCGATCAGGTTGACGTGCTTGCCCTGGGCGTCGAAGCTGGTGATGCCCACGTCAAGGGAGTGCAGGTGCTCCTTCTCCAGGGCATCGAAGTCGCAGACGGTGGTGCCTTTCTCGATGCTTCCCGGCTCCACGATGACCCCGGTGGTGGTGAGCAGGGCCTCTACCAGGGTGGTCTTGCCGGCATCGGAATGGCCGGCCAGAGCGATGTTGCGGATGTCCTCGGCGTTATAATCAGGCATCGAGTAAACCTTCTTCTTAGGTAGCGCGCGCGGCCCATGGGCTACGCATCCGGGATTGTGGCAATGGATTTTAAGTATATCGTAACCGATCCGTCACGGTGTGCTCCATGGGGGTGGGGGCAGGGCAACCGAATGATAACTCGCCAGCAAGCAGCAGGTTACCTCGATGCCTTAGAGGCTGTCTAAAAACTAACCTATTGATTTTCTACTGGCATTGATTTTCGGCTGGCTCCCCACGCTCCAGCGT
>NZ_FLUY01000298.1 GCF_900092655.1 Candidatus Thiosymbion oneisti | reverse complement strand
AAAAACGTGAAGTATGCGGCATATTTTTGCGCTTTTCCTTAACTTAATGGCAGTGACGCTGGAGCGTGGGAACGAGCAGAAGAAAGGAATCGGCCAATGCTCTGCGTTCCCTGTGTCCTCTGTGGTTTAAACCTCACAGACTGGCAGCTGATGCCACCGTTTGTGCGACACCCTCCTTGTAGGGTGGGCTGTGCCCACCACAATAAAAGCGGCTTCAATGAGGCGGCGTAGGGCGGATAAGCTTGCGCCATCCGCCGGATGCCAGCCATTTCCGTCGGGTGGCGGCCAGGCTCCCTCCTGCGTCGGGACGGGGCCTGGCCTGACCCGACCTACAGGGCTCTCCGGTAAGGGTTCAAGACACTCCATTGAGTCTTCAAGACACTCCGGTGAGTCTTCAGGACTCTCCGATGAGTCCTCAAGACTCTCCCGTGAGTCTTCAACACTCTCTGGTGAGTCTTCAGGACTCTCCGGTGAGTCTTTAACACTCTCTGATGAGTCCTCAGGACTCTCCAGTGAGTCTTCAACACTCTCTGGTGAGTCTTCAGGATTCTCCGGTGAGTCTTTAACAGGCTCCGATGGGTCCTCAAGACGCTCCAGTGAGTCTTCAAGACACTCCGGTGAGTCCTTGCCAGGCCCGGTTGCGGCTTTGGACCTCGATCTCCACGCCTCGCCCTACTCCTTTTTCTCGTTCCCACGCGCTGCGTGGGAACGCGGAAGCTCCGCGCCGCGGAGAAATCCGGGAATGCTGGGGTTCGCAAGCTCATCCCAGCCTATGCCTTGACCGCATAGGGCGGGAAAGGCCTGGCGCCGGTAAGCGCCGGGCCGCACCCCGCCGTCTGAGCCAGGCGCGGATTTTCACGTTTTTCCTATAGGAAAAAGAAGCGGGCGGGGGCCAGTCCCCTCCCCTATTCTCTGGCTCCCATGCTCCAGCGTGGGAGCAAGCTTGTCCCGACGGAGGAGGGATCTGACGCTCCAGCGTCCTGAAACCCTGACCGCTGGAGCGGCCACACCTGCGTTCCCACGCTGGAGCGTCACTGCCATTAAGTTAAGGAAAAGCGCAAAAATATGCCGCATACTTCACGTTTTTT
>NZ_FLUY01000852.1 GCF_900092655.1 Candidatus Thiosymbion oneisti | reverse complement strand
GAGGCTGTCTAAAAACTAACATATTGATTTCAAAGCGGTAGGCTGGGTCGAGGGACGAGACCCAGCAAGCCAGACTTGCCCGTAAACGCTGGGTTTCGTTCCTCAACCCAGCCTACCGTCTACTTTGGCCTATGGCCCTTTTTTAGACAGCCTCTTAGACTCACAACAAGACAATGAAAAAAGGAACAAAACTATACCTTGATAATTGTTGCTTCAATAGACCGTATGATGATCAATCATCTCTACCCATACGGCTTGAAACTGAAGCGAAGCTGGATATTCAGGAAAAAATAGAATCGAATGAGCTTTCTTTGGGGTGGTCTTATATCCTTGACTTCGAAAATAATGCTAACCCTTTTGTAGAAAGGAAAATTGAAATTCAAAGATGGAGAGAATTAGCTAATTCATTTGCCCTTGAATCAGAGGAAATTCTTTTTGAAATGGATAAATTAACTGCTATTGGCTTGAAAGCTGTTGATGCCTTGCATGTAGCATGCGCAATCTATCTGAACTGTGAGTATTTCTTGACAGTAGACAAAGAGATAATAAAGAAGGCTTATAAAATATCACAGATTAAAATAGTAAATCCTATAACCTTGGTAATAGGGAAGGCGTCGTAGCAATGAGAACAGATTCCGAAATAAAAATGTCCGGGTTTGAAATATTGAATCATCATCTTGGTATAGTTGAAGCTGAGAAATTTATCGCTCTTATTCAAAGAGAAAAATTTGATTATACAAAATGGAGAGCGAATATTTTTGAAGGATTGAGCGGAAAAGAAATAAGTAGAAGAGCTATGGAGTTTCAGAACAGTTTAGATGCAGGAGAACGAGAAAACGGAGACAGATCCTGATGCATCCCCATGGAAAACATGGTCTGTCCCCATCGCAACAATCAGTGTATTGGTATGGGGCAGACCACACCTTGAGGAGACTAAGAATAAAAGAATAAAAAGACACCCACTTTGTCCCGCGGAAGAAGAGGCAGCCCCGCCCATAGAGGAAGACGACGGTGAAATCGGAGAGCCAATCACACCCGAGCCTGCTCTGAGCTTCGACGAA
>NZ_FLUY01000456.1 GCF_900092655.1 Candidatus Thiosymbion oneisti | reverse complement strand
CTCAGTGGGCCGGATGAAGCCGATGACGCGCCTTGACGCCGGTTTTGGCGCTTCCGAGGCCCAAGAGCGCTCCCTGCGGATTCGCCCGCGAATTCTTTCACAATCTCT
>NZ_FLUY01000105.1 GCF_900092655.1 Candidatus Thiosymbion oneisti | reverse complement strand
CGCTGGAGAGATTGTGAAAGAATTCGCCGTTGGTGGTAGTAAAGGGTAAACCAGCGGTCGAGCCAGATCCAATCGGCTGACAATTATGGCGAGACG
>NZ_FLUY01000097.1 GCF_900092655.1 Candidatus Thiosymbion oneisti | reverse complement strand
GAATGCCGTTGTGGCCGCTCCAGCGGCCAAGGTTTCATGACGCTGGAGCGTCTGGATTTGCTCCCACGCTGGAGCGTGGGAGCCAGAGGC
>NZ_FLUY01000549.1 GCF_900092655.1 Candidatus Thiosymbion oneisti | reverse complement strand
TGGGGAGAGGGCGAACGAAAACAGGGATCAACCAATCACAAACGGCGCCGGTGACGCTTAACTTAATGGCATTGAGCTC
>NZ_FLUY01000689.1 GCF_900092655.1 Candidatus Thiosymbion oneisti | reverse complement strand
TCTAATGGCATTGATTTTCGGCTGGCTCCCCAGGCTCCAGCGTGGGAGCAGACCTGGTCCCGACGGAGGAGGGATCTAACGCTCCAGCGTCGATTAAGCGCCT
>NZ_FLUY01001437.1 GCF_900092655.1 Candidatus Thiosymbion oneisti | reverse complement strand
CGTTGGCATCAAGGCACGGGGTGTCGGCTTCCAGATCACGTTCAATCTGCTTCAGCTGGCTTTCCAACTGTTTCTTGGTCGTGATACTGGCGTCACGGGCACTGGCCTGGAGAAAGGAACCGTCGATGCCGATGGTTTCGCCACCGAGCAGTTCCAGTTCTTGACACAGCAAGACGAAATCACGGTTCGCCGCGCGCGTTCACCCGGCGAAACTCGGCGA
>NZ_FLUY01000990.1 GCF_900092655.1 Candidatus Thiosymbion oneisti | reverse complement strand
GCCTCGCTGTAGTCGCCAGCATCGGCAACCGCGGTCAGGCTCTCCACGCCGAGCACCGCCATGGTCTGCTGGCATTGACG
>NZ_FLUY01000110.1 GCF_900092655.1 Candidatus Thiosymbion oneisti | reverse complement strand
CGCCGCGTGGGAACGCAGAAGCTCCGCGCCGCGGAGTGTCTCGGAAACTCGTAGCCGCTGCTGCATGGGCCTGATGTGCTTGAT
>NZ_FLUY01000386.1 GCF_900092655.1 Candidatus Thiosymbion oneisti | reverse complement strand
GATTTCCGGCTGGATTATGGAAATTATGTTGCTCTATCCCTGATGCTCTGAAAATCCGGTAATACTTTCACAGTCTCGCTGCGTGGGAACCTGGTTGCTCCGCGCTGCGGAGAGCATCGGGCCGGTGTCCACCATTCGTGTACACGGGAACTAAACCTGCCGGCTGTCCGGCGTTATTTGGTGCGGCCCAGAAGGCGTCTGCGCTGAGCGTTGCCGA
>NZ_FLUY01000196.1 GCF_900092655.1 Candidatus Thiosymbion oneisti | reverse complement strand
TGAAAATCCTGTGAATCCTGTCCGATTGGAACTTTGCAATGAGCGTTCAGAACTGGATCACTACATGTTGAGCACTACCGAGTTGGCTTAAGAGACGCCGGAGCGTCAGGATCTGCTCCCACGCCGGAGCGTGGGAGCCAGAAGAAAGAATGAGCTTTTTCGGGACCCCTAGCCGCGGGAAGCCCCGGACCAATCACATGCGGAGAAACCACCATCATGGCGATGTTTCCAAAGGCCGAAACCAAGATCCAATCCCTGGCCCATGAGATCCTCACCGGGCTCAAGGCCCACACGGACCTGTTTCCGAGTCCGCCGATCAGCGCAGAGGAACTCAAGCAGACGCTCGACGCCTTTCTCGACGCCCTGGACACCGCCAAGGAGCAACAGGCGGCGGCCAGCCATGCCGTCGACCGCAAGAACGAGGCCCTGGAGGCGTTGACGGACCGGATGAAGATGATCCTGAGATACGCGGAGAACGTGACCCATTTCGACGACGCGAGCCTCCAGGTCCTGGGCTGGGGCGGACGCCGGGACGCCACGGCCCTGGCGCCGCCGGGCCAGACCCGCACCCTGGAGGCCCCACGCCAGGGCCGAGGCTGGATCTTCCTGGATTGGAAGCAACCGGACGCCGGCGGCAAGGTGGCGGCCTACAAGGTCCAACGCCGCGTGGAGGGTTCGGAGGACTGGATGGATGTGGGCACGGCGCTCACAACCGAGGCGACCCTCACCGACCAGCCGAGCGGTCAACAGTTCGTCTTTCGCGTCCTGGCCATCAACAAGGCGGGACAAGGCGCGCCGAGTAATGGGATTCTGGCGGTGCTTTAGGGAGCGCCCTGATTAGGAGGGTGTCGCAAAAACGGTAGTGTCAGTTGCCAATCCGCAAGGTTTAAACCACAGAGGACATAGAGCAAGGGTACAGATCGATGAATAAACTATTGCAGGAGCAGGTGGAATCTATCCTGGACACCGTCAGCGGTGAGGAGATAGACGTGATCGTCCAGATGGAAGCGAGCCGGGATATCGCCGCCCGTCTGGCCAGGACCGCCGGCCGGGCCGTCAGGCACCGGCGGTTGGCCTTGACCCCACGGGATCTGCTGCCACCGCCCTATGACGAAGGTGCCGTCAAGACCCAGGCCATGGACAAGACCGTCGCTACCCGCACCCGCCTGGAGCAGGCCCGCGCGGCGACCTTTGCCCTGAAGCATATCCAGGAATCCGGCCTGCGTTCCCTGATGGGCAACCATATCGTACAGGGTGCGTTGGCCCGGATGCTGGCCCCGACCTCCAAGAGCAGCGGACCGAAAGGAGAAGGGCCCAATCGCTTCTGGGCCTCCCGCGCCATGCCGCTGCGGCTGAACAAGGAGGAGCTTAAGAAGCTCCCCGATGAGGTCGCGGGTATCGAGGACATCCACCTCAACCGTCGCCTGAGCGTCCCTGCCCTGCTGCAAACCCGGCGGCCCGAGGTGGAGGAAAAAGAGGTCCTGCACTCCACCTGGGGCCTGGAGCGCTGCAACGCCCTGGCCGCCTGGGGTCTCTTCAGCAGCCGGGGCCGGGGCGTGACCATCGGCCTGCTGGATACCGGCGTGGACGCGGAGCACCCGGACCTGAAGGGCAAGATCGCCCACTGGGCCGAGTTCGACTATGCGGGCAACCAGGTGATGGGGTCCCGGCCCCATGACAGCGATACCCATGGCACCCATTGCGCCGGGACCCTGGTCGGCGGCGCCGGCTCCGGTCGCTGCATCGGCCTGGCCCCGGAGGCCGGGATAGCGGCCGCCCTGGTGCTGAACGGCAAAAAAGGCGGCTCCGATGCCCAGGTATTGGCCGGCATCGATTGGGCGGTCGATCAGGGCGTGGACGTCATCAGCCTCTCCCTGGGCGGCCTGATGATGGACCCGAAGACACCACCCACCTACACGCAGGCGATCCGCTCTTGCAGCGAGGCCGGCATCCCGGTGGTGGTCGCCATCGGCAACGAAGGCGAACAGACCACTGGCGCGCCGGGAAACGACCTGTTTGCCCTCAGCGTCGGGGCCACCGATCCGCGGGACCGGGTGGCCGCCTTCTCGGGGGGCCGGACCCAGATCATCTATGAGAGCGACTACATCGATCCGGCCGATCTGCCCCTGCCTTACTCCAAGCCCGAGCTGACCGCGCCCGGCGTCGCCGTCTATTCGTCCGTGCCCGGTGGCGGTTACCAGTCATTCAGCGGGACCTCCATGGCTACCCCCCACGTGGCCGCGGCCATTGCCCTGCTCCTGAGCACGACCAGTATCCGCGACCAGGAGATCGGCATGGAACGGGTCTCTACCATTCAGGACCTTATCATCGGCTCGGTAATGGAGTTGGGCGAGTCGGGACCGGACCATCGCTATGGCTTCGGCCGGTTGGACGTACTGCGTGCCATCGGCTTTGCCAAAAAGCTCGGTTATTGAGTCCCTGGTGGCAAGTGGCCGGCCAGGCTTCGCCTCAGACCGGCGAGGTATGAGTCGCTACGGACAAGAACCACGAATGGACACGAATGTTAAATGGCCGCAACATCCAAGCGGTCCGCACAGCGGACCCTACATCAATCAAGTAGGGTCCGCTGTGCGGACCTTCTGATATGTCAACCTACTCTGGCCTCACCACCGAAACCACAACGGAGGCGGCGGTTCCCACCAGCCTGAAACCCTGGCTTTCCGATGAGAAAGGGAAGGCCCGGTCACTGATCGTGGAGGTAAAGGTGCCTGAGCGCCGAATCGCCTTCGAGCGCGGCAGATTGACTGACAGGGTATTTCCCAAGCGTTCGGTCGAGAACGATCGGGAGGGCCGCCGTTCTGCAATCCAAACGCTGGCGGATTTCCTGGAGCATGAAATCGGATTGCAGGCGCGGGTGCTCGAAACCGCCGGGGCGATTGTGGTATCGGCAACCCCCAACCAGGTCCGCCGTTTTCTGCAGCATCCCTTGACCAAAGGGGTCCATCCCAACCGCGCCCTGGCCCGTAGGATGTGGTGAGCCGCCGGGCGCGTCCCGCGCCCGGCGGCGAACCGCACCTTTGGACTATTACCTGAC
>NZ_FLUY01000364.1 GCF_900092655.1 Candidatus Thiosymbion oneisti | reverse complement strand
ACTCAACCACTATGCACTAAAGTGCATAGGTTGCCCCCTGGACTGAAAGTCCTAAATCATTCCAGGATAATGTTTCCTGTATCCATATTGGATGGGTGACGGTGATGCTCCAAGTATTCTTGAACCATTTCGTC
>NZ_FLUY01001435.1 GCF_900092655.1 Candidatus Thiosymbion oneisti | reverse complement strand
GCGGCTCACCAGATTTGATCTCGGTGGTAACCAGCTCTCGGGGCTACCCGAGTCCATCGGTCAGCTCCAGCGGCTTACCAGCCTTTATCTCGGCAGTAACCAGCTCTCGAAGTTGCCCGAGTCCATC
>NZ_FLUY01000382.1 GCF_900092655.1 Candidatus Thiosymbion oneisti | reverse complement strand
TTCTCGTTCCCAGGCGCTGCGTGGGAACCAGAGACCGGGAGCGGGGCTTTTGCGACACCCTCCCGCCGGGAGAGGGGCTTTGAGGCTT
>NZ_FLUY01000801.1 GCF_900092655.1 Candidatus Thiosymbion oneisti | reverse complement strand
TTCATCGCTTGGGGGGGGGGGAAGTGAACCACGGATAAACACGGATAGACACGGATTGGTTCATGAAGATGAGATGCGGCAGATCATCGGCTGTGCGATGGCGGTGCTCGATGACCCGAAGCTCGGCCGGGTCCTGAATGTTCGACGGGCACGGTTGGAATGGAAGCGGGTTGTCTCACCGAGTCCATCCGTGTCCATCGGTGTGAATCCGTGGTTCTATTCACAGAAACGACAAAGGTTGCCGGTAAGGCCCAACTTAATGGCATTGTTTTGTAGGGTAGGTCTATATGACTGTAGAACGGGTATCGATTACGGATCGGGCCAAGGCAGTTATCGATCAATTGCGGGAACGGCATGGGGAGCTGATTTTTCATCAAAGCGGTGGTTGCTGCGATGGCTCTGCCCCGATGTGTTTTGCAAAAGGTGACTTTTTGATTGGTTCCAGAGATGTCTGCTTGGGCGAAATTCACGGTTGTAACTTTTATATGGCCTCGGACCAATTTGAATTCTATAAGAACATGCACATAACCCTTGACGTTGCAGAAGGCAGAGGATCTAGTTTCTCATTGGAAATCCCGCTTGGTCTGCGTTTTATGGCGATTTCAAGATTGTTTACGGATGACGAATCAGACAATATCAGACCGGTTGAAACCTTGACATAGCTTGCATTCCGTTGAATACAGCGGTGCCGAAGCGCCCATAACTTTAGGAATTTTTTTCCGCAAATGAACGCGAATCAACGCAAATTGGTCGAAATCGGCTTTCCGTCATCACAAGTCCTCGACCCTGTTGTGTTTATTTGCGTTGATTGTCATTTCAAGTGCAGCGAGAAATCTTATGTCAAAACAACCGCTACTTCGCAAGACGTCTAACTCCGGTGGAGATGACAAGATGACTGAATCCTACCCTTACTGGACCCCTATAGAGGTGAGATTTCTCGGATGGGAGAATTATGGGAGAATAGGTAAATGGCTGAGTAGAAGTAAGTGGGAACTATTAAAAGACTTCGAGTATCATACAAGTTCAGAAACTCGTTTTGTTATTCGTAAAGGTTTTAAATTTGATGGTGCAAGTATCCCAAAAATCTTCCATTCATTTCTCAATCCAACAGGGGTTTTATTTATTGCAAGCGTCATTCATGATTTTGCTTGCGAACGTGGTTATTTAACAAAGCGTCATCTTGTTAGTGGGAATAGTGAGGAAATAAAATACACTATGTCAAGGAAGTATTGGGATAATTTATTTCTAAAAATAGCAAAGGAAACTAACGGTCTGCTGATCGTTAATTACATTGCCTGGTGCGCTGTAAGACTCAATTCGATAATCGAAATCGAATTACCCAATTATTTCAGGAAGTCAACTTGACCACCGGCTGAAGCCGAATTGGTGCGACTCGAAGTCGCTCGTATCAACAATCCTAAAAATGAGGATAGAAGATGCAACGTCGCGATTTCATCAAGCAGGCCGGGGGCGCCTCACTGGCACTCGGGGCCTCTACCCTCGGTATCGAGACCGTCCGGGCCGGCACCGAGCACAAGTGGAAACTGGTCACCACCTGGCCCAAGAACTTCCCTGGTCTGGGCACCGGCGCCAACCGGCTCGCTGAACTCATCGGTGAGATGAGTGGGGGCCGTATCCGGGTGAAGGTGTATGGGGCCAAGGAATTGGTGCCCGCATTCGAGGTCTTCGATGCCGTCGCTCAGGGCACGGCCGAGATGGGCCATGGCGCGGCCTATTACTGGAAAGGCAAGAGTGAGGCCGCCCAGTTTTTCACTACCGTCCCCTTCGGCATGACGGCCCAGGAGCGGAACGGCTGGCTCTACCATGGGGGCGGCCTGGCGCTCTGGACCGAGCTCTATGCCCGGTTCGGTCTAGTCCCCGCGCCGGCTGGGAACACCGGGGTCCAGATGGGGGGCTGGTTCAACAAGGAGATCAAGAGTGTTGCGGACCTTGCGGGACTCAAAATGCGGATTCCGGGACTCGGCGGTGAGGTGCTCAAACGCGCCGGAGGCACGCCGGTCAATCTGCCGGGGGGTGAGCTCTTCACCGCTCTGCAGTCCGGTGCCATCGACGCCACCGAGTGGGTAGGGCCCTACAACGACCTGGCCTTCGGTCTCTACAAGGCGGCCAAATACTACTACTACCCCGGCTTTCACGAACCGGGCACCACGCTGGAGGCCATTATCAACCGGGCCGCCTTCGAGGCCCTGCCTGCGGATCTGCAAGCCATCGTGCTCAACGCCTGCAAGGTCGTGAACCAGGATATGTTGGCCGAGTACACTGCCCGCAACCCGGTGGCGCTCCAAACCTTGATCGAGAAGCATGGTGTAGCGCTGCGTTCCTATCCGGCCGATGTCATTGCCAAGCTGCACCGGCTTGCCAAGGTGGTGGTCTCCGAATTGGCGGAGAAGGATGCATTCTCGCGGAAGGTACATGCTTCCTACCGGAAGTTCCTCCGGCAATCGCAAGCATGGAGCAACATCTCGGAGCTGGCCTATCTGCAGGCACGTGACCTGGGTTGACCGAGCACAGTTTCTGCCCGCTGGAGGGTGTCACAAAAGCCCGTCCGTGGACTGTTGCGGGCGGAAACGGAGTAACCTGATCTCCCGTTTCTTTTTTTCTTCTGCATCACACCAAGATACCAAGCCACAAAGGGGTATAAAGGATTGAGAGAAGAGCACCAGAAATCGAGAAGAATCCTTCGTGTCTTTGTGGCTTGGTGTGAGAAAAGTAGAGGGCCTTATGGCCCTCCCCCCGCTGGCGCTGTACATTCACATCCCCTGGTGTCTGAGCAAGTGCCCTTACTGTGACTTCAATTCGCATCCCCTGCATGGCAGCATCCCCGAAACGGCCTATGTGGAGTGCCTGCTTCGGGACCTGGAGCAGGAGACAACCGACCTCGCTTCCCCTCGCCCTCTGACGAGTGTCTTCATCGGCGGCGGCACACCGAGTCTATTCTCCGGCACGGCGATTGCCAGGCTGCTGCAGGGTGTGCGCGACCTGGTCGAGCTGCCGGTGGACGCGGAGATCACCCTGGAGGCGAACCCGGGAACGACCGCTGCCGCACGCCTCGCGGCCTATCGGCAGGCCGGCGTCAACCGGCTCTCCATCGGCGTCCAAAGCCTCTCGGCGCGGCACCTGGAGCGAATCGCCAGGATCCATGGACCCGCGGACGTCCGTTCCGCGGTCGCCCAGGCGCGACGGGCAGGTTTCAAGAATCTCAATCTCGACCTCATGTACGGCCTGCCGGAGCAGTCGCTCGCCCAGGCTTACCGGGACCTTGAGGCAACACTGGCACTGGAGCCCGAGCACATCTCCTACTATCAGCTCTCTATGGAGCCCAATACCGCCTTCCACCGGGCCCCTCCGCCCGTTCCCGATGAAGACCTGATCGCCGACATGCAGCTGCAGGGGGCCACAATGCTGGCGGCGCGGGGATTCGAATCCTACGAGGTATCCGCCTATGCGCCGGTGGAGTATCGCTGCTGGCACAACCTGAACTACTGGCGCTTCGGGGATTACTTAGGGATCGGTGCCGGCGCCCACGGCAAGCTGACATTCCCAGCCCGGCAACGGATCGAACGCCGGTGGAAGCTGCGTGACCCGGCGGCTTACCTCGACCCCGCTAACCGGGACCGCTTGGTCAGTGGAAAACAGGTCCTGTCGGAGGCGGATCTGATCCTAGAGTTTGCTCTGAACGCCCTGCGGTTGTCGGAGGGCTTCGACGCACCGCTGTTCGAACGCCACACGGGGCTCTCTTTCGCTCGGATCGCCGATCGGGTCGGCAAGGCCCGCTCGGTGGGTCTATTGGCCCCGGAGCAGGAAGATCATCGGGTACGACCAACCGAGCTCGGACGCCGGTTCCTCAACGACCTTCTCCAATATTTCACATAGCAGGTGGCAACTAGTCCGAAGGTCCGCGCAGCGGACCCTACTATCCAGCTGATTCTCTCGTTCCCACGCGCTGCGTGGGAACGCGGAAGCTCCGCGC
>NZ_FLUY01000278.1 GCF_900092655.1 Candidatus Thiosymbion oneisti | reverse complement strand
TTGGGCGTCGAACGCAACACGTCAAACCCTGTCCCGACGCAGGAGGGATCTTTCTTGTCCCGACGCAGGAGGGATCTTTTCCCCCAAACAGCGCCAAAT
>NZ_FLUY01001171.1 GCF_900092655.1 Candidatus Thiosymbion oneisti | reverse complement strand
CCCCGATGCTTACCGGAACCGACAGCGCGAGGCATAAGCCGGGGATCGGCCAAGTGGCACCATCCTGCCGCCGCTTTGGAT
>NZ_FLUY01000067.1 GCF_900092655.1 Candidatus Thiosymbion oneisti | reverse complement strand
CTCAAGGTTTTGGTCATTCCGCGGAGGTTTTCGCATCGCGGTTGCTGGTTAGGATGCACCAAGCGCAGTGTGCCCATCGACCTATAGCTGTTGGGCACGGCGCGATCTGGGCCATCGCCTCGAGCACCGGCTCGGCAGCGCGCCTTTGCCCCATCTACCCGACTCGCTTTCTATGCCAGGATCTTGTTTTATACTGCTACACGGAACAATCCGAGCTTTTGAATTTCCCCCTCACCCCGGCCCTCTCCCGGAGGGAGAGGGAGTGAAATGCGCAGATTGTGCCGTGTGGCAG
>NZ_FLUY01000058.1 GCF_900092655.1 Candidatus Thiosymbion oneisti | reverse complement strand
TACGACGCCCCTCTGGCTTGCTGAGAAGGCAAATTTGCGCAAAATATCCTAACCAGTCTGGAATCCATAAAGAGCCATTGACGATAGTCTTTAAGCATATGTGGGGGACCTCTATGATCAAATGGGTGATGGTGCAAATAGACAACCTTTTTTAAGTTTCTTACATTATCACTTTCTAGTAACAATGATAGCTTCTTTAATTGTTTATTACCCAGCTCGCCATCTGCTCCCCACACATCAAGCCATTCAAATGTGTCAGCCATAGAATCCAGGCCAATAAAGGCTATGCCATCCACAATATCTAATTTTGGATAGGATATGCTTTGATCATCATAAAAAGCCTGCTTGAACAACTTCACATATTTCTTTTTTGCTTTCACGCCACTTCCATAGTCATGGTTGCCGGGAACAACCAGAACCGTATATTGTTTGTTTTCAAGCCTTTTAAGCTGTTTTCTAGCACGCTCATATGAACCTTTCTTCTTGGCTTTATCTACAATGTCACCAGTAACCACGATCACATGTTCAGATGAGGAGTGCTTTTCTAAAATATCATCAACAATTTCTTTGGGTCTAGATAACTTTTCCTCAATTTGGGTAGTGGTTAAGATTTATGTGGTGTGTTGGGCACGCTGCCGGCCTGGAGGTGCTCTTCATTGATGGGCACGCTGCGCGTGTGGTGCATCCTACCAGCAGTCGCGGCTGGGAAACCTCCGTGGCAGGACCGAAATCTCAAGACCATTCTGATGGGCGCTTGCTTTGCCCATCCTACGGGCTACGAACGCGTAAGCCAGACAGGTTGAGCGCAATGCTATTAAGTTACGCCTCATCAGTCCGAGGCAAAGCCTCGTTAGGGTTTACCAGACCTTTTGCGCGCCGGATTCCTCGAGATAGGTCTTGGCGCGCAGCCCCAGATCGGCTGCTTTGACCTGGTATTGCCACCACTGGTTGGCCCAGAGCATGGCATTCTGCCAGTCTTCCTTGGCGGCGGCCTCTTCCGATTTCTTCTTTGCCCCCTCGGAGAATCCAAGCTGGTCGGTCGCGTCCTCGACCAGGGCCACGACGGTCGGGAAGTCCTTGAAGTTATGGCTGGTGATGTAGGCGACCACCTGATCTATGACCGCCTGGGTCTCCAGGTTGGTCTTGACCTGGGTCTCGTAGTCTTCCTTGGTGTAGAGGGTGCCTTCGACCAGCTTGACCGCGGTCGCCTGGTAACCCTTCGGTCTCACGAGCAGATAGCCCTGCATCTCCAGGTGCAACGCCGAGCAGAACTCGGTGCAATAGTAGGGGAATACACCGGCCTGATCGGCCACGAAGGTGGTGCTCGCGGTCTTGCCGGGCTCGATGGAGAGCTGCACGTTCTGGCCGTACATGGCAAAGCCGTGCACCTCGTCCTGCGCGCGCTCCAGGTTCGTCAGGTGGATCTTGACCGTATCGCCCTCCTCGGCCTCGATGATCTCGGGGGTGATGTGGGAACGGATGACGGTGCCCCAGACCTCCGTGGTGCATTTGCCCTCGGCGTCGCAGGTGCGCTCGGTCTTCTCGCGGCCGGCGCGGGTCTTGTAGGGAGAGCGCTGATCGGTGCGGCTGTCCCAGCCGGACTTGTAGCGTACCGCGGGCTTCAGCTTGTCGGCCCTGATTGCCACTACGTAATGGGGTTCACCCAGTGGCACCGGCATGTCGTAGAGCAGCTGCATCTTCTCGGTGCTGATGTCGATGAGTTGGTGGTTCTGCGGGTGCAGCGGGCCGACCGGATTGAAACGGTCGATAGCCAGCTTGTTGAGCGCCACCAGATACTTGCCGTCCGGGCTCACCGAGTCGCCTTCCATGGTCATCAGGTGGCCGATGTTGTAGTGGATGGAGAGCTTGTCCAGGACCTTACCCTTGCAGTAATCGTACTTGGCGACCTGGGAGTCCACATACAGGGAGGTGTAAGCCACGCAGGGCTCGGGGTCGAACTGAGTGTGCAGGGGCCCCAGCCCCAGGTTGATCTGGGTGTGCAGCACGTCCTGCATGCCGATGATGGGCACGCCGTAGGGGTCCTTGCCCTCGAACTCGCCCTCTTCGATGGCCTGCATGATCTTCTCGAAGCTGTAGACCGAGACGTGGCTATCGAGCTTTCCGGAGACGATCAGGTACTTGCCGTCCGGGGTCACGTCCACGCCGTGGGGGCTCTTGGGCTCCGGGATCAGGTAGAGCAGCCCTTCGGCGATGGCCTGCTCCATCGGGATGAAGTACATTCCCCGCTCCTGCTCGACCTTGCCGGCCCGGACCAGTTCTTCCGCCTTTTTCCAGTTGGTCAGGTGCAGAAAATCCGTGTCCTTGGACGAGCAGCCGGCCTCGAAGGGCGGACGCCCGCGCTCGATGCCACCCACGTAGCGCTCGGAGCAGAAGGAGTTGGTGAAGCCCCAGCCGTAGCTGTCCTGCTTACCCGCGTCCGAGAGGTCCTGGCTGTAGGGGGGCAGCTCGAACACGAATGAATTCTCGGGCTCGATCCGCCCCTTCTCCCGGTTGAACTTCCAATAGGTCAGCCCCCCGCGATACTTGTCGTTGAATTCCTCGAGCGGGACAAAGCCGTCTTCGAGCAAAGGCGCGGCGTACTGGGTCCCCTCCATGATGTACTCGGTATTGGGGGTGACGAAGGCGCCACCGTGCTCGGACTTGAAAAATGGGTTGGCCACGATCTGCTTGGTCTCGAAGTCGTGCAGATCGATCACCGCCACGCGGGGATTGGCCTTGTCGTTGATGAAGAGATACTTGCCGTCGTAATCGCCGTCCGTCTCGGAGATGGCCGGATGGTGAGTATCGCCGTAGACGATGTCCTTGCCGCGGATTCGGCCCTGGGCCAGCACGGCCTTGGACTCGTCATCGAAGCCGTACCCCTGCCAGGGCTCGGGCGTAAACACGCCGATATACTTCAGAATGCGCATGGAGGGGATGCCATAGACGATGACCTGGCCCGACTGACCACCGGAGCTGAACGCCAGGTACTCGTCCCGACCGCCGGTTGGCGTGTAGGTCTTGGCTGCTGCGAGAAGGTCTTTCTCCGTCAGGCCACGGCGCTTCATAACGTCCTGCAGCGTCTCAGCGGACCAAGCCGCTGTCGCCGCGCCCATCGTGAGTGCCGTCCCGACCATGAGGGACAGGCTTCGCCTCGTTAGCTCGTGCATTCTTTTCCCCTCCAACAGCTTGTTTTGATGCGCTGAGATTACGCACCTGGCTTAGCTTACAGAGGCTAACAAGACCAGATATTCCACAGCTTGATCCATGTCAAAACAGCATCCCCGCGCTGAAAAGTGCCGACGTGAGAAGGGATAGCACGACGTTCAGCGCCAGCGACGGCACGAGAGCCGACGTAACGGGACCACCAGCCTGGATGGTGCTGTTCACTCCCCGATAGACCGCAACGGCAATCGGCAAGGTGCTCATTGCAATCAATGCCGTGGGCGGCAGAAGACCTGCCGCCACGCCGAGACCGAGACTCGCGAAAGCGAGGACTGCGAACAGTCCGTAAACAAGGAGGCTAGGTTGAAGTCCCAACGCAACGGGAAGGTTATCCCTGCCCCCGGATCGGTCCGCCTCCACGTCCGGAAACTGGTTCAGCAGGAGCAGATTACTGACAAGAAAAAACGGAACCAGCGAGGCGAGTAAGGCACTCCCGGACCAGGTACCGGTCACGGAAAAGTAGGTACCGACAACCATCAGGGGACCAAAACCAAGTCCGGGGGCGACCAGGCATAGCCAGCGATTGCGGCTGATCTTACTCGTGTAGAAATAAACCAGGACCAATCCCGAGGCAGCGATAGGCAGGAGGCCCCAACCCACGCGCCAGACGAGGACCAGCGCACAAAGGGCTGCCAGCACCAGCGCCCCCAGCCCGATCATGCGCGCCGCTCCCGCCAGCCCGGGATTGGCAACCAGGGTTCCGCTCCCGCCGCTGAACGGCGTGCGTACGGTACGCAGGTCGAGTCCCGACCGGAAATCTTCGTACTCGTTCAGCGCATTGACGCTGACGTGAGCCGCGACCGCACTGAGCATCGCTACGGCACCGGCCGTCCAATCCACGGCAGCATCCGAAGCATGCGCAACAGCAATCCCAAGCAACACGCATACCGGCGTCAATAGGAGAAAAGAGGGGCGGATAATGCCTAGAATGGGTGGATAGCGCACGCCATAGGCTCCGGTGTGTAACCATCTAAGAGGCTGTCTAAAAATTAAGATACTGATTTTAGGGCATAAAATTTTCAAATTTCACGCTCGTTCCCACGCTCCAGCGTGGGAACGGCAGCTTGTCCGCTCCAGCGGACGCAACTCTTCTGTGCTGATCGGCGTTGGCGGTTAGCCTACCGAGGCGCTTAATCGACGCTGGAGCATCAGATCCCTCCTCCGTCGGGACCAGGTCTGCTCCCACGCTGGAGCCTGGGGAGCCA
>NZ_FLUY01000030.1 GCF_900092655.1 Candidatus Thiosymbion oneisti | reverse complement strand
GTCGAGCCAGATCCAATCGGCAGACCTTTATGGCGAGACGATACAAGCAAGGCACAGCCCGAGCTCAGGAAGCCCTGTTGCCGCCCCGGGTCGAAGCTTATGTC
>NZ_FLUY01001524.1 GCF_900092655.1 Candidatus Thiosymbion oneisti | reverse complement strand
GAAACATTATCCTGGAATGATTTAGGACTTTCAGTCCAGGGGGCAACCTATGCACTTTAGTGCATAGTGGTTGAGTTCTTCCTTTTTGGCGCGCCGGTTTTTACGATATAAAATCGACCACCGTCTTCAGCAAAATCGATTTCCGTTTCGGGAGATATTCCTAAAGCTTCCCTTATATCTCTAGGAATCGTAACTTGGCCTTTACCTTACCCGACCTACGCGGGCTTAAATATTGTCCGTAAAGAACCGAAATATAAAATTTCCACCATCGGTACGTATACCAGCAGGCCCTTCGATCTCTGGTGGCATATCACGGATAATACCTCGCCAAACTTCCTTCCAGTCAGCGTACACGATTAATCTATAATCATTACCATCCAAAGGTTCGAGTTTAGCCAACAAGCGATGCGTTTTTTGATCTGTAACTGAGGATATAGGAGGGAATGGATTGGCATTGGACTCTGGCACTAAGGTAGTATATCCACAGGTTCCACAATCTTCATGATTAACGTCACCCGGATTACTTTTCATTTGGACCTTTAATCGTTCCTCCGGACCAACCACCCACATCACATATAACAGGTTGCAACCATTTTTTGCTCTTAATTTAAGGCCGATTTGACCACTGGGTGAAGTGTTTCTAGCACTACTAGCAGGTCCACGATAACGAAACTGAATCATTGTCGTTTTTGCCTGGCCAGTTTTTTCCACGGCTCGACTTTGATGACCATCTATTGTAAGAAAACCGGATTTAGTTTCTTTAAGAAAATCTCTTCCATTGGTAATTTCTAAATTGTCACGTTTTATCTGCACTAAATAGACCGGAAAGATCTCATGGCTATATGCCTGCGTGCTGAAGAATAAAAGATAGAACAGAACAGAAGCGGCCACTAGAATTAAAACAATAACACCATCTTCTATTTTATGTTGGAACCGCTTGGCGTTGTTTGGTGTTGCATCTTCGATTGGCATGACTATGTCTCCTCGTCTCGTTGACTAACGGTACCGCTCACTAGGCTACAATTTTAGGCGCTTCGAGTTGAGCCCACGTAGGGCGGGTCAGGCCAGGGATGGCCGCCACCCCCCACCTGGGGACTACCACACCTACACGGCGGGTGACGAGGCACCTGATCACAGTGGCCAACTCGGCCCCGAAGTGTGCCTCTCACCCGCCCTACGCGGGCTTTTTGCGGTCGGTGGGGATGCATTTGTTAGGCGATCTTCTTCAAGACATTTTGATCTAAGTCAAGCGTATAGGAAAGAATGGTATCCAGGTTCATCTTGTTCGATGCTTTTAGTATTTCGATGCCTGTGAGTCTTCCATCATCAGTTGTATCGATATTCACACCCTCCATTATCTCAATAACTCCGTCCGGTTCTTCATCGCTTAGCTTTAGGTACAGCACGTCGACTTCTTCATCGTAGTGTACTTTCATGGTTTCTTCTTTTTTTCAACGGATAATTGGTTACGACAGTACATACATTGTTTTCTATCGCGATGACCACCTTTATTGTAATAAAAGGACACCCATTTTGTTTGCCTCTACCAAAGGATCAAGAAAACGGGTGTCCTTTAACTGCTAGTTCAGGCAGGGGATCAAGAAACAAAATGGGTGTCCTTCTTTATATTTTTACAGTTTGGATTCATAGCGTCGGTTTCTTTTGAGAGGCATAACGCTCCGCATCACCGGCAACAAAAAGCAGAGCGACGAGGAGCGGCGCTTTTTGCTGTCCGAGTGCATGCGATTGTTAGCATTTACTCACTTCAGATTAGTTGAAGCGATTGTTGCTGAGCTTGAAAGTTGCGAGGAGCCGGACCGCGGCATTGGGTCGCTTGCAGCCAAATGTTAGGTGAATGGGCTGTGAAAAACGATCCATCAATTGGGCCTGGCCCCTTTTATTGCTTTCACCGCAGTAGCTCGATTGCTGATTGTGTGCCCTTGCCAAGGTTGCATTCTCTACACAATGTAACGAGATGGTCAATATCATTGCGTCCACCTTTGCTCACTGGATGGATGTGATCAACGTGCAACGCAGTATCTTCGGCATCTCTGCCACAAAATGCACATTTAAATCCGTCTCTTCGTAGGACTTGCAGACGTAACTTTGGCGAGACGCTCCGTTGTTTATTTATTGACTTGTTAGCAAGTGTTTGAAATCTTGTAATTGGCCTTCTTAGACTTTGCGTGTGTTCCCAAAATTGTATTGCACATTCTTCTGGGCGCCCTATTGTGGCGAATAGCTGCTTACAACATTCTAGAGTTTTGGGTGGAAGGGGAATTCCCAAATGATCATCGTCGCCAGACGTGATCGTATGGAAATTGTGCTTGAATTCGGAATATATTGAGCCCAAGCTTCTAATTTTTCTATTTTTTATGTAAAATGCAATTTTCTTTTCATTGGACTTGGCTATTGAAATTAACACTATACCAATATCTTCAACCGATAGTGTAGTACCGTCAATATCAAAGAATTGCTTCGTATCTTCAATCGCTTGCTCAACGACAGGCACGTATTGTTCGATTACATCATAATGCCAAAGAAAACGAATGGGTACATTGGAAAAGTATTGTATGAATGTATCTGTATCCATGCTCTCCTCGCGCTAACGCCTCACATCACCGGCAGCAAAAAGCAGAGCGAAGCGGCGCTTTTTGCTGTCCGAGTGCATGTGATTGTTATGCGATGACTTCATTTGTAACAAGTTTATCCCTAATTTCAGACAATATACGTATTGAAAATATTCCCACAAACAATACCAACACAATACATATGGTGGATAACCAAACCGCATAGAGTTCTACACGCTCAAAATAGCGAACAATATTGGCAACTGCCAAAATTAAAGGTGCAGCGACGATAGAAACAGTTGTAACTGATAGTGCAACCCGGTCATTGTACAACCCCATCCACGGTGCTTCAGTTATGCTATCCAATCCATTCGTGAGCTGAATGCGCTTTATATAACGAAGATGTATAAAGAGGTGCAAGAACAGGACTAAGTATGCAAACGGAATAGCAACAACAAATAGTTGCCCTGAGACCGAAATACCAAACAAACTTACATCTTGTATTTTTCTTTGCTTTTCCTCCATGTAATTAATAGCTTCATTTAGTGGTTGATTTCTGACTTCAGACCATTTTTCTCTAAGCCCCGGAAATACTGTTTCACCCAGCTCGGTAACCACTGATAAAATATCCCAATTTCCACTGGCGATGAGCCACCGTTTAACACCCGCTCCACTATAGCGTATTTCACGAAGACTACTATCTACTTCGCCTTCTATTATGAATTTATTTTCATCAAGTAAAGCTGACTTCTTCCTATCCTCAACAAGATCTCGCCTAGATTTTGACTCTAGTTCGGTCCACCAATTATTCCGCTCAGATCGAGTTTTGGGTTCATTTTGTTGAGCATTAATCTCACCGTATGCCCGAAAGGCATATTCATCCGGATGGCGATCTGTTTCTGACTTTCTAACTGAGAAATGCCTAATTATTGGTGGTTTTCCGGGATAGTCTAGACTCATCGAAAAGCTAGCTGTATTCCAGTCAGGGACATAATACTTAGCTGGTTTAGAGGACTGCACCCACTCAAGCCATTTTTCCATAGTTCCGTTTGTGGGCGGGTTTTCATAAATTACGATTGGATTAACACTCCAATCTGGATTAGGAAAATCTCCTCTTTGAATCAACCATTTTCGTTTTGTTGCTGAATTCGACGTGAGATATGTTTGCAAATAACTGGTGATTTCTTCCTCCCAGTTACCCGGAATCATATCCTTTGAATGTGGTAACAGGGTATTAGATTCTAAGCCCGTTTTTATATATCGCTCATAGTCAGACAGCTGTAAATCCCGGAGTACATATGCTTCTTGAAGTGGACGACTGTAATCAATGGGGAACGGTGCTAACAGCATTACTAGCGCAGTGAAAGTCACTAAGAACCCGAGACGGTGAGAACCGCGCGCAGCCTTGATCGCCTCGTTCGCATTACTCATAAATATTCCATTGGGCCGATTTCTTTAAGCGCATAACAGGTAGTAGACGGCGAATCGCCGTGTTTAAGTACGGCGAAACGCTTTATATACCACAGCTCTTGCTTCTTTTTCAAATTCATGAATATCTCCATCAACACATTCAGAAACAATGAGTTAAGAGCTGCGGACGACTTGTTGCCTCGGTCTCCTGAGCGAATAACTACGGCGAACTTCCATCTAGTCTTGATCCCTATGGCT
>NZ_FLUY01001274.1 GCF_900092655.1 Candidatus Thiosymbion oneisti | reverse complement strand
GCGCTCCCGGCTTTGCCCAATCGACACGGCTGGTAGTAACTTGTTAATCAAAAAGAAATTTATACGCGCCCGCCCTGGAAGCTAGAGAGGTACCTCTCGACAGGCCGGCAGCGTGCCTAAATGGTGTTGGGCACGGGCCATCCCTGGCCCTTTGCCCAACCTACCCGGCTAACGAACAACCGCGGTGCGGAAACCTCCGCGGAATGACCGAACCCTTGAACTCAGTTTGACGGATGCTTGCTTTGCCCATCCTACAGACCTGGCAAAGGGATAAAATCTGTGAAAATCTGCGTAATCTGCGGATAAAGCAACTTATGCACACCCGCCCTGCCGAGCGCCCGCCAGGTCGTCGGCGATGGCCGCCAGGGCCTGCCAGGGATCGCCGGTGGTCAAGCCTTTGATGCTGCGATCGGCCGCTGCGCACCGGACCAGCAGGTCTTGCAGGTACTCCGTGGAGAGTCGTTTCAGTGCCGCCAGCACGCGGGATTGGCGTGATTCCCAGACCTTGTGCATCCGCAAGGCGGCGGCGGTCCCGCCGCCTTGGGCGGCATGGGAGACCGCCGCCAACATACGCAGCTCCCGGGCCAGGGCCCAGAGCACCAGTGCGGGAGCGGTCCCCTCCGCCGCCAGGGTATTGACGATTCGGTGGACCCGGGCCCGATCCCCGCCCAGCGCCGCGTCCGGGAGGTCGAACAGGTCGTAGCGGGCACCGTCGGAGATGGCACTGACGAGCCGCTCCCGATCCAGGTCGCCTGTTCCATAAAGGAGCCGGAGCTTCTCTACCTCTTGGGCCGCCGCCGGCAGGTTCCCCTCGACTCGCTCGCTCAGCAGCTCGGTCACGCCGGGCTCCGGGCGCAGCCCCCGCTCCCGCAGTCGCTGCTCGATCCAGGCGACCAGGCGTCGCCCCTGGATCTGTCGCACCTGGAGCAGGACACCGATCCGGTCCAGCGCCTGCACCCACTTGGCCTGGAGCTCTCTGTGCTCCAGCTCCGGGGCCAGGATGAGCAGTCGGTTGTCTTCCGCGGGGTCACGGCAATAGGCGCGCACCGCCTCGCTGCCCTCGCGACCGATGCGCGTCGCGTTGAGCCGCAGCTCGATGAGCTTGCGGTCGGAGAACAAAGACCGCGCCGCGGCGGCGGCCGCGAGACGGCCCCAATCGAATCCCGGCTCACACTCCAGCAGCTCCCGCTCTTCGAATCCCTGAGCGCGGGCCGTGCCCCGCACCGCCGCGGCCGCTTCGCCGAGCTGCAGCGGCTCGTCGCCGTAAAGCAGATAGACCGGTGCCAGCTTATGCTTCAGGTTGTCTGCGAGCTGCTGGATCTGGATGCGCATGCCATATCCTCAGCGCAACATGACCCGGAGACGGGTCAGGATACGGTTGGCGGCATCGCTGAACATATCCGCGTAGATCAGTTCACTCTCCGACTGCTTGCCGAGTACCTCGACGTTGGGATCTTCGTAGCTGCGCACCAGGTCGAGGGACTGTTGCGGTACTAACTGTTTCCCGTCCGGGGTCACCGCGTCGAAGGTCAGGCCATAGTGGAGTTCGCGCGCCAGGACCTTGCCGCCGCGGTCTACGGCGACGACTCGGGAGGAACGCCGCTCGTTACTGAGGCGTATGATCATCCGAGCCTGCCGGGGCCCAGCGGCCAGCTGCACCTGGGATCCGTGGAGTTGCCGAACGATCTCGTTGCCCACCGGCGATCTGTGCTGCGGCTGGACGAACACGGGACTGAACTCGGAGGGAACCTCCACGTCACCCCTCAGCTTGAAGCCACAGGCGCTGGTTGCCAGCAATGCCGCCAGGAGAAGACCCATTGCGAACGCGCCGCGCGCAGCGGATTCGGACCTCAGGGAATGCGTGAGTCCGGGAATACTCTTTCTCATCAGCGTGCCACCACATTGACCAGCTTGCGCGGCACCAGGATGACCTTGCGGACTTGGGCCGCGCCGACAAACCTGCGTACATTCTCGTTGGCGAGAGCGGCCTGCTCGACGACCTCCCGTCCCGCGTCCGCGGTGACTCGGATCTTGCCCCGCACCTTGCCATTGACCTGAACCACGTATTCGATGGTGTCCTGCCGCAGGGCCGTCTCGTCCACCACCGGCCACGCTGCGTCCAGGATATCCTCCCCGTAGCCCAGCTCCCGCCACAGCTGGTGGGTAATGTGGGGGGCGATGGGGCCCAGGAGCCGCAGCACAATGCTCAAGCCCTCCCGCAGCACCACCAGGCCGGCAGGCGAGGCGTCCAGCCGGTACAGGGCATTGACTATGGTCATACAGCCGGAGACCACGGTGTTGAACTGTTGGCGTTCGTAATCGAACCGGGCCTTTTTCAGTGCGGCATGGACCTCCCGCCGTGCCGTCGCGCTCCCTGCATCCAAGGCGTCGGGCGTCCGCGCGCCGGCCTTGGTTGTGCCCTCTCCCCGACCCCTCTCCCGGGGGGAGAGGGGGTGCTGTACGCCGGCCAGGGCATCGGCCTTGGCTACCGCCAGGGACCAGAGTCGTTTCAGGAAGCGGGAGGCACCTTCCACGCCCTCATCGTTCCACTCCAGGGTCTGGTCCGGGGGTGAGGTGAACATGGTGTAGAGCCGCACCGTGTCCGCCCCATAGCGATCGACTAGGGCCTGGGGGTCCACGCCGTTGTGCTTGGATTTGGACATCTTCTCGAGGCCGCCGTAGGTGACGGGTCCCCCGTCTTCCCTGAGCCGTGCCACCACCAAGCGGCCCTTCTCGTCCCGCTCCACCTCTACGTCCGCCGGGTTGAACCAGTGCCGGCGGCCCGCGGCGTCCTCGCGAAAGTAGGTCTCCGCCACCACCATGCCCTGAGTGAGCAGCTGTACGAAGGGCTCGTCGCAATCCACGAGTCCCTCATCGCGCATCAGCCTGTGGAAGAAGCGGGCATAGAGCAGGTGCAGCACCGCGTGCTCGATGCCGCCCACGTACTGATCCACCGGCAGCCAATAGCGGGCGCGTTCGTCCAGCATGGCGGTGGCGCAGCCGCTGGAGCAATAGCGGGCATAGTACCAGGAGGACTCGAAGAAGGTGTCGAAGGTATCCGTCTCCCGGGACTCGCCGTCGGCGAGCTCCGAGAATGAAGACAGCCGCTTGAGGGGCGAGCCGGAGCCGTCCACGACCAGGTTCTCGGGCAAGCGTACCGGGAGCTCGGTCTCGGCACGCACGGTGCCGTCCGGGGTGTGGACGACGGGGATCGGGCACCCCCAGTAGCGTTGGCGGGAGACGCCCCAATCCCGTAGCCGGAAGTTTACCCGTCGCTCCCCCTTGCCCCGCTTTGCCAACCAGTCCGCGATCGCACCGAAGGCCTCCGCACTGGTCAGGCCGGTGAAGGGGCCGGAATCAACCAGAACACCCTGGTCCAGGAAAGGAAGTTGCGACGCTGCTTCTGCTCGTTCAAGCTCCCCCTCCGAAAATTCTTGTTGAATCTCAGGCCCCTTGTGACCAAGACCATCACCTGCGCTCACGGGTCCGTCTCGAAGCGCACGTTCAAGTGCATCAACTTCCTCGGAGATGATGACCCTTTTTATCGGCAGGCCATACTTTTTCGCAAACTCGAAATCTCTGGCGTCGTGGGCCGGCACCGACATCACGGCCCCGGTGCCGTAGCCCATGAGCACAAAGTTGGCGGCGAAGATGGGCACCGGCTCATCGGTGATCGGATGGATGGCATCGATGCCGAGGGGGTGGCCCTTCTTTTCCATGGTCTCGAGCTCGGCCTCGGAGATGCCCCCCCGGCGGCATTCCTCGATAAAGGCCGCAAGCTGCGGGTCGTCCTCGGCAGTCCGGCGCGCCAGCGGGTGCTCGGCGGCCACGGCCATGTAGGTAACGCCCATGAGGGTATCCGGGCGGGTGGTATAGATCCCCAGCGGCTCGTCCGAGTCCCGGATGCCGAACGCCATGTACACGCCCTCCGAGCGCCCGATCCAGTTGCGCTGCATGGCGCGTACCTGCTCCGGCCAGCCGTCGAGCCCCTCGAGCCCATCCAGCAACTCCTGGGCATAGTCCGTGATACGCACGAACCATTGTCGGACCTCCCGCTTCTCCACGGTTGCCCCGGAACGCCAGCCCTTGCCGTCGATCACCTGCTCGTTGGCCAGCACCGTCCGGTCCACCGGGTCCCAGTTCACCATCGCCTTGGCTTGGTAGGCCAACCCCTTCTCCATCAGGCGCGTGAACAACCACTGTTCCCAGCGGTAGTAGTCCGGATCACAGGTGGCCAGCTCCCGGTCCCAGTCATAGCCGAAGCCCAGCCGCTTGAGCTGGGTCTTCATGTACTCCACGTTGGATCGGGTCCATTGGGACGGCGGAATCCCATGCTTGATGGCGGCGTTCTCCGCCGGCAACCCGAAGGCGTCCCAACCCATGGGTTGCAGCACGTTCTTGCCCAACATGCGCTGATAGCGGGCGATCACATCCCCGATGGTGTAGTTGCGCACATGCCCCATGTGGAGGCGCCCGGAAGGGTAAGGGAACATCGACAGGCAATAGAACTTCTCCTTCTCCGGATCTTCCACCGCCGTGAAGGACTGGTTCTTTTCCCAATAGGCCTGCGCCGCGGCCTCTATTCGATGCGGATCATAGTCTTTTTGCATCTTTCTGATTCTACTTTGTCATATTATGAACTAACAAACTGATTTCTATATATTTCATAATTTTGCAGATTCCTTATAAGGCAGTGGATTACCGGGTAATGTGACAAAGTAGAATTGGAAAACGAATGGGAAACCTATCGCCTGACGGGGGCTCGATGCAAGTCGAACAGTCCACTATTGCTGAACCAACTGCCGGCAATGGCCGGCACCAGAATCTCGTCGAAGACAGCGCCGACGCATCCAATCGGCGGAACCGCCTGTTCGAACTTGGCTTGCAGAATGTTTGGGTAGTATTTCTATTTTCTTGACAAGCGTCACCTGACAGCTTACGGTTTGGATATGATAAGTGGCTTCCGGCACAAAGGGCTCGAGGCGTTTTTCAGAACCGGGACCAAAAGCAGGATACACCCCCAGCATGCCGTGAAGTTGCGGATTCTCCTTACAGCGCTGGATCACGCCACAAAACCTGAAGATATGAATGCTCCGGTGCATCGCCTGAAGGGCGATCTGTCCGGTGGTTAGGCGGTCACAGTGAGCGGTAACTGGCGCCTCGTTTTTCGCTTTGAAAATGGGGATGCCATCGATGTCGATTACTTAGATTACCATTAACTTGAGGTAAAAATGTCACGCATGCATGATCCCGCACATCCTGGAGAGGTATTGCGCGAATATCTGCCGGAAGGTATGAGCGTTACCGAGGCGGCACGCAGGTTGGGCGTGACGCGACAATCTTTGTCAGCGATTTTGAATCGACGGGCAGGGATCAGTGTGGATATGGCCCTGCGTCTGTCCGAGGCACTTGGTACCAGTGCGGAAATGTGGCTTTCGATGCAGACCGGATATGATCTTTGGCAGGCGGAGCAGATGCCGCGCGCGAAGGTAGAGCCGATTGCAGCATGACTATGAGGTAATCAAATATGAAGGCGGAATTTACAGCAATTATAAAAAAAGATGGCGACTGGTGGCTTGGCTGGGTCGAAGAAGTACCGGGTGCCAACGCCCAGGAAAAGACGAAAGAAGATTTGTTGATAAGCTTAAAGGAAGCGACGAGTGACATTTTAGCATTACGTAGCGAGGAAGCCCGAAAGCAGGCAGAAACCGACTATGAAGAAGTCCCTTTAGCGATATGAAACGCGGCGCACTGATTCGACATCTATCTCGGCATGGGTGCGAGCTAGTGAGAGAGGGTGGGCGGCACTCGATATGGAGAAATAGTAACAATAGCGAACTGACAGCAGTACCTCAGCATAATGAAATTAAAGAATTTATGGCACGAAAAATATGCAACGATCTCAAAATCACACTGCCTTAGTATACTACGCTTAATATGATCGCTTCGTTGAATAAATTGAAAATCGAAGTGCCGCCAGCCGCCCTAGTGAGATATGCGGGCTAGAAGTTGGTAGTGTCGTAGGCCGCGGTGAGTGCCTGCCTACCACCCCAGGAGGGTGTCGCAAAAGCGGTGGCATCAGCTGCTGGTTTGTGAAGTTTAAACCAGTAGAGTAGAGAGCAGGTTCCCGTGTCCTTAGATGTGGTCTATCCGTTGCCGCCCCTTTCGTCTGGCGGTGCCTCACGAGCCAGATCATAGCCGCGGTCGCCTGCTCCCCCTTCTC
>NZ_FLUY01000234.1 GCF_900092655.1 Candidatus Thiosymbion oneisti | reverse complement strand
AGTTCCAATCGGACAGGATTCACAGGATTTTCAGGATTAACAAGATTCTTTATTTTTGTAGGGAACGGCCGACCCGCCGTTCCATAAACTGTTCGGAATGCCAGGTCGGGCATTCCCTATAGCAAAATCA
>NZ_FLUY01000219.1 GCF_900092655.1 Candidatus Thiosymbion oneisti | reverse complement strand
AAAGAATCTTTGCGTCTTGGCGCCATTGCGTCCTGGCGTTAAATGGGCCGGAAAGTGAGCGGCCAAGCATAAAATTTT
>NZ_FLUY01001441.1 GCF_900092655.1 Candidatus Thiosymbion oneisti | reverse complement strand
TCGTAGCCTGGAAACTCGTTCATCAGATTACCCGTGGCTTGGACTTATGGTCGGCTCATTCTCCTATGAAGACCGCGTATGCTCAATAGCTACCGACATTTCAACGACTTCTCTAATATAAGACGCTTAACTTGTTAGTGAACCGTTCCCAAGCGCGCCTCTTACCCGCCCTACGCGGGCTTTTTATAGCGTTAAAAAGGATTCATTCATAATCACTACTTGACATAAAGCCTTTCGCACCATTCTGCGCCCAATCATCCCAATACTTCCAGCGATCATTAAGGAAAGTTTTTCGCCCTTTATTCAAATACATGTTGTTTTCAACAGCCTTTTCTCGTTCCGTTATTTCTGAAAAATCCTTAGCATAAAAAGGAGACAGCATTAACGTTGGGGGTACATGCAATGCCTGATATTCCCGGGAAGGACGCAACCGCACTGTGATATAATTTGAAAAGTTCGGGTTAGGATATAACCTGTCAAAAGTCATAAATTCCTCGTCAGGTCCTTGCAGATATGCCCTTTTTTCGCTAAATCCTTCTGTAAGAGTAGGATCACTCCGTCTACCATAAATTAGTATATATTTTTGCTTAAACGTTTTTGCACGCAAAAGATCGCATGGAATTTTATAATCCTTAATAAAAATCGCTTTATTATCCCAGCACGCTAGTCCAAAACTATGCACTTTAGTGCAAGGCTTTAGCTGCTACACAAGTATTCTATAATGAGCTAATGAGCGATCAAAGATGCAGTAATCATACCGTTTCTTCAAAGCGAATTCCCCGAGCTAA
>NZ_FLUY01000744.1 GCF_900092655.1 Candidatus Thiosymbion oneisti | reverse complement strand
GTCATGGACAGGACCGCTGATCCAGATCGGCTCAGCCAGCTTGGCGCGGCGCTGGGGAGGCTAGACAAGCAACTGCCAGCCGCGCAGGCACAGGCGGGTGCCTTGCGCCTGGTGAAGGTTATGGGCACAACCGACGATCCAGAGAAACTCAGCC
>NZ_FLUY01000519.1 GCF_900092655.1 Candidatus Thiosymbion oneisti | reverse complement strand
GTGCGGCCCACAAGGCGTCTGCTCTGACCGTTGCCGACAGCTGGTCATTGGGTGCGTAAGCCGTCTGAAAGACGGCGCTCCCAGCGTCCCCGGAACCGACGACACTTTGTCGGCCCCTGGGATCGCCGACATTTTGTCGGCTCCCGGGATCACCGATATTTCGTTTAGAACCTGAATGCCGAGTTGCCGGTCCAAATGGTCATCAGTCATGCCTATTTTTCTCGTTCCCATGCGCTGCCTGGGAACCAGAGACCGGGAGCGGGGCTTTCGCGACACCCTCCTGGGGGAGCGGGTTGGGGTGAGGAGGAACCAATGGCTTTAGCTTCGATACGCTTAAGTCAAGGCATCAGCCGCTTCGAGACCGGCGGTGTTCCCGGAGGCAGTGCCCCCTCATGCCGCAGCAGCCACTGCTTGACTGCGAGCTTACGACCGCTGGAATCACCGGCAAAGCCACCGAGACCCTTGCCGGCAACGATGCGATGGCAGGGCACGACAATGGGACAGGGATTGGCGCGGCAGGCCCCCCCGATGGCGCGGGCGCCAGTCCCAAGCTTCCATGCCAGCTCGCCGTAAGTGACCGTACAGCCAGGGGGGATCTCCCGCAACGCCTCCCAAACCCGGATCTGAAAGGTCGTTCCCTGCAGGTCTAAGGGAAGCTCGAAAGCGTGGCTTCCGTCCTCGAAATAGGCCATCAGCTGCTCCCGGACCATGGCCGGCAGCGCATCGCTTGCCCGGGTTGTCCGGTCCGGCTCCAGATCCAATCCGCACAGGACGCCATCCTTCACCGCAATTCCGATGGTCCCCAACGGCGTCTCGACGAACGCATCTATTATGCCCATGTTTTAACCCTCATTCGTTCATCAGTCGCTGGCTGCCCGTCGCCGGCTACCGGACCCTTGCAACGACAGCGGCAAAGGCTGTATCAGCGTGTCTTCATCGCCTCGGTACATCCGTGGAAAAGGTCTAGCAGTCAATGTCGCCTGGTCATAGTCGCCGGCTACCAGCTTCCGGCAGCCTGTTCCCCCACATCTGCGGGGGACAAACCATTTTGGGCCGATACCGACACGACCCGCGTTGACATGACGGACAGAGTGATTGAAACTTGGCACAGAAAACCATAGATTCCACTGAGATAACGAGATGAATAAACTCGCGCGTACTCTCGTTCTACTGTCCCCCGCCGTGACCTTGCTGGGCTGCGGAGAGCAATCGGTCAGCTACAGTGCCGACGTAAGACCCTTCCTCGACACTTACTGTATGCGCTGCCACGGCGAGGGCGGCAAAGGGAGCAAGACCAGCGGTCTGCGCATGGACGACTACGAAAGCCTCATGAAGGGGACCACCTACGGCCCCGTCATCAAGCCGGGAGACAGCTTCACCAGTGCCCTGATCATGCTCGTGGAGGGACGGGCGGATCCGTCGTTACGCATGCCCCATGACGACGACGAAGCGCCGAGCCAGGCCGAGATCGATCGGGTAAAGGCCTGGATTGACCAGGGCGCAAAAAACAACTGATACCGCACCTCGCTTGTGTCAAGACCTTCACCAGGCGAATTTGCGGGTGGTGATATAGAGCGCCTCCTGCGGGGGTTCTTCACCCCTGCCGGGCGAGTGCGCCGGAAGGCCATCAGCCGCAAGGTCATCATAGGGGCACCCTGAAAAATTCAGAGCCTGTCTGGTTTACGCGTTCGTATCCGCAGTGGAACAGTCGTAAGCCGGACAGGCTCTCAGGCTGTGGTACGCCAAGACTCCGGTGAGAAAGCCCGCGCGTAGTACCGGATCCTTCAACCAGGTCTCCTCCACTACCGGCAGCAGCGGTCTGGCCTCCATCAAGACGCGGGCGAAGATGCCGATGCCCCTGCGGTCGGCGGTTTTACCTTCGGGATCATGGACCTTTACCCCCTTCATGCCGCAGCTCGGCGAGTCCTGTTTCAGTATGTAACCGCTGATGTCTCCGCGGAAGGAGACACACTGCCGGGCGAAGGAAAGGAGCTGCTCCGTTACATCCAGCGTGGCATCGTCCACGCCGAGGGCGCGCGGTCGTTCCGGAGCCCCGACCAATCGAATCGGCGGACGTGGGACACCCATCCCGATGCCCATCTCGGGACACACAGGCACCAACTCCAGGAAATCGGCGAGTGACCCGGTAAGGAAGTCATCACGCTTGTGCCCACCGTCGAAGCGTACCCGTTGACCTAAGAGGCAGGCACTCACGCCGACCCTGACCTGCGGCAAAACACAAGGCACTGCCGGTCCGTCTCCAAAGGTGCAGACACACATCGTAAGGTATTAATCCGGTCGAGACAGCGATCGAGCGGGCCAAACAGAGTATTATCGATCGCGCAAAGCATATAGTTGGTGAAGATCGCAAGCAAGGCCCTGGCAAAAAAGCTCATCGGGGCAGCGGTAGTGGCTCAGTTCGCGAAAAAACGCAATGACGCAAGGACACCAAGACGCAAAGAAAGAACAAAGAAACTTTGCGTCTTGGCGCCCTTGCGTCCCGGCGTTAAATGGGCCGGAAAGTGAGCGGCCAAGCATAAATTTTTTAAACTAAGCCACTGCCGGGGCAGCGGCAAGTCCCACGGATTGGCTCCGGGCCACTGCGGATACCGCCGCGAATGTAGAAGAAATTCCGGATCTCAAGCGCTATCTTGAGGACACCCTCGACGAGGCAGATGAAATCGTGTCTGAGAACACCCGGATGAGCGGCGGTACTAGACAAATCCGGAACTCGGCCTCCAGCGGCGAGGTGGAGGCCTTTCTGCGCCAAGTGGCGAAGACGCCGGTACCTGCCGTGGGCGGACGCGGTCGTTTGATCTTTGCCATGGATGCCACCGCGAGCCGCAAGCCGACCTGGGATCGGGCGGCACGGATCCAGGCGGCCATGTTCAACGAAAGCGCGGAGCTGGGTGGCTTGGAGATCCAACTTTGTTATTACAGTGGCGTTTTAGGGTTTGAGTGCTCGCCTTGGTACCAAGAGGCCTCTGCGCTTCATACCTGTATGACCGGTGTCTCTTGCACGGCGGGGCTCAGCCAGATTGGCCGGGTGCTCCGACATGCCGAGGAGGAGTCGCGGCGCGGTAGGGTGAACGCCCTGGTGTTCGTGGGCGACTGTGTCGAGGAGAACCCAGACGAGCTGGCCGGGCTTGCCGGACGGCTTGGTCTTTTGGGTCTCCCTGCCTTCGTCTTCCAGGAAGGGGCCGATCCCGGAGCGGAGCAAAGCTTCCGCCGGATTGCGCACCTGAGCGGAGGTGCCTATTGTCACTTCGACGCACATAGCCCGCAGACCCTGCGCGACCTGCTGAGTGCCGTCGCGGTCTATGCCGCCGGGGGACGCACGGCATTGGAGGACTTCGGGAACCAGCGCGGCGGCGAAGCCCTGCGCCTGGCCCGCCAAATCATCAAAGCCTGATCCTTCCTGAGTGATGCTTGGTCGCCTGATCCTACTGATCGCGTTGGTGGGCGCAGTACTCTGGTTCCTGCATTGGTTTAGACGCACGCCCCCGGAACGGGTTGCCAAGCTACTGCGTCGCTCCTTGCTCTGGGGTGCCGTGGGAGTCTTGGTGCTCCTGGCGGTCAGCGGGCGACTGCATCCCCTGTTCGCGGCCCTCCCCGCCGCCGTTCCCGTGGTCATCCGAGTCCTCAATCTGCTGCGGCTGTTGCCGATGATCCGGCAGGCCATGCACGCCCTGGGTTTGTCCGGGAGATCGGGAGCAACCGCAGGCACCGGCGGACAGACATCTTCGATCCGCACCCGCTTCCTGGAGATGACCCTGGACCATGCCAGCGGCGAGATGGATGGGCTGGTGCTGGAAGGACCCTTCCAAGGTCACCGTTTATCCGCGCTGAACCCGGAGCAGCTGGTGGATCTGCTGCTCCTGTGTCGCAGCGCAGACGACCAGTCCGCTGCGGTACTCGAGGCCTATCTTGATCGGGTCCGGGGTGGCGATTGGCGGGAACGCACGGGCGGGGCAGGAGCCGCACCGCCGCCGGCCGAGGCCGCGCTGACCCCGGAAGAGGCGCTTGCGATTCTCGGTCTTGCGCAGGGGGCAAGTAAACGCGAGATCCGCGCCGCTCACCGCCGCTTGATGCAGCGTTTCCATCCGGACCGAGGCGGCTCGGACTACCTGGCGGCCAAGATCAATGCGGCGAAGCGGTTGCTCCTGGACGAATAGGCTTGCCCGGAAGAGACCCGGCGGAGCCGCCCCCAACGTCGATCGGACCAATTGTGTTATTGGTTGGTTCGTCTTTCGATAGCTCGATTTTCCCATACTCAATCCAATCCGGGCTGTCCCGCAGCCGGTTGCTCCCGGAGGGTGTCGCAAAAATCATCTCAAACCACAGAGAACGCAGAGAACACAGAGAAAGGAAGCGGCCAATGCTCTGCGTTCTCTGTGGTTTAAATTTCACGGACTGGCAGCTGACGCCACCGCTTTTGCGACACCCTCATCGGGAGAGGGATTGGGGTGAGGGGGTCAAAGCGGCCAAACCTTCCGTAAAAACCCTGCCGCAGTGCCGAAGTACCGATAACAGGGGAATCTTTTTTTGCCGCGAATGAACGCAAATCATCGCAAAAGATCACATGATTTCTTCTATCCGCAGATAACGCAGATTCCCGCAGATTGAGCTTGGAATAAGCTGCGAAAAGCGGCGTAATCTGCGGATAAAACAGATCCATCCGGCGACAATAGGGCCAGGGTTTCCGACTGCGGGACAGGCTGAAGGCGGGATGCGCTGCGCTTTCCCGCCCTACGGGCTACGGGCTGCGTGGGAAGGTGGAAGCTCCGCGCCGCGGAGAGCATCGGGCCTGTGTCCACCATTCGTATACACGGGAACTAAACCTGCCGGCTGTCCGGCGTTATCTGGTGTGGCCCAGAAGGCGTCTGCGCTGAGCGTTGCCGACAGCTGGTCATGGGGTCCGTAAGCCGTCTGAAAGACGGCGGTCC
>NZ_FLUY01001837.1 GCF_900092655.1 Candidatus Thiosymbion oneisti | reverse complement strand
ACTGTGAAAGTATTCGCTTTTCCTGATAGCGGTGGGATGAAACTTTTTATTTCGCGCTAAATTCTGTACAAAGTGGGGCTAGGAGCAAGATACACTGCCTAATTTAGACAAATTATGTTCTGCTGTCCCTTCCACTCTGAAAATTCAGTAATACTTTCACAGTCTCTGGAGCGTGGGAACGAGCTGGAACATGGTCTGTCCCTGAGGTATCAGGCTGGCGGACCTCGTCAAGGATCCCTCAGACTACTCCTGATGCGGACCTCTATCACCCGAACATCCTGCTCTATGCTCAAAACCGCGATTACCCCGAGCATGAGTGTACATTCGAGTTCATCGCATTATGTCGCCCAACGATCACCTTTTCATCACGCGTCAATACTATGCCTACAACGGCCTTTTCAACAGTACCCGCGCGCTCTACATCTCGACCTATTCCCTGGTCTTGAATCAGGTGCTCGGGCTACCGTTGGCCTGGTTGCCTTGGGTGTTGGTCGCCAATCTTCTCTTTACCATGCTTACCGAAATCCCGACCGGCGCGTTTGCCGATATCGCCGGGCGCCGAAGGAGCTTCCTCTATGCCATCTCACTGACGGGACTTGGCTATCTGGTCTATGCCGGTGCGATCGAGTCGTACGCACCGCCCGTGTTGATGATGGTAATCGTCGTCGTCGCTGAGCTACTGCTCGCGTTAGGGTATACCTTTTACTCCGGTGCTTTGGAAGCCTGGATGGTCGACTTACGCGCCGATCATGACCAGATCGCACTGAAGGCAGTGTTCTCGCGTGGGCAGTTGATCAAAAATCTACTCTATGTGGCTGGCGGGCTGGTGGGAATCGCCTTGTTTCTTTTCGACCTACCCTGGTTGAGCACGTTCGCTGTCGGCGCGTCGATCTGCATGCTACTCCTCCTGCATGGTTTCAGAAGAATGGTGTCGGACAAGGCACCGGTCGTCATGCCTTCCGAACGCTCACCCACTATTGGGCTTTCGACCTACACCGGACATGTACGCCGGAGCCTAATCAAACTGAGAACACATCCGGCGATAACTCGCCTGATGGTTAGCGCCGCAGTGGCCTTTTTTGTACTGCAGTTCGTCGTGTTCTTCTGGCCGCTCTATCTCGTTCAATTGCTGGCAACCGACGCCACCTCGGACCGCATTGGAGAAAGCGCCGTGCTACTTGCCGCAAGCTGGGTGCTGGCCTATGGCGCACGCGCACTGGGCAATGCGATACCAACACTACGCATCCTGCGTAAGAAACACTTCATGGGTATCTTAATATCTTTGAGCGTCAGCAGCATTGCGATGCTCATACTGGCCGCTTTGACCCAGTTGACCGGTATAGTGTCTATAATGACTCTCGGGATTGTCAGTACTCTGCTTTACGGGTTGGTGCGATTTGGGGAGGGTGTTGGAGATCCGCTCCGGCAGTTCCTGCTCAACCGTCTCCTTGATCCCCGGGACCGCTCGACCATGCTGTCGCTGAACTCGACTCTCTCCATGTTGGTCTCGGCGGTCGGCCTCACATTCTGTGCATTCGCGTTGCAGCAAGGCGCGACGGTGCCGATACTCTTGTCCGTTTCCGCGATCGCACAGCTTGCAACCCTCGCCCTCTATTATCGGGTGTTGTCATCGAAGGTAGGTCATGCCCATGCACCACGAGGATCTTAGGCGTACCTTGCTGGATATACCTTTCCCGACCCTGTTGGCGTTCGCCGAGCGCTACCGACTCGATGTCCCGGACGAAGTGCACAAGGAGCAGTTGGTCGATCTGATTCTGGAGAACCAGCCCACCAGGGCCGAGCTCGAGCTGCGCAGCACGAACCTGATGGAAGTTCTGGCGATACGGCATGATGCCGGCGCCAAGATTCGCGAGGCCGAACACAGAATCAAGGAGAGATCAGAAGCCGCCACCGGCAAGATAAAGCGGCTTCAGAAAGGCTTTCGAACAGATGCGGAAGTCTGCACGAAGGAACTCAAAAACACCGGCAAAACCACGTTTCAGAGTACTCTACTTATCTTAAGTATCGTCGCCGTGCTCTTTGGCGCCGGATGGTTCTACGAGATCTTCAATATTCGCAAGCAACAGATGGATGTTAACCGCTTGTCCAGGACAGCGATGGACATCCTGCAGGGGAACCTTGTCCTGGCGAGGAGTTACCAAGAGATAGCAGTCCAAAGCATCATGCATGAGACAGAGCAGTTACTTGAGGGCATCACGCGCTCTCTCTGGGTGATCGAAGATCCGCGCTGGCTCCAGGTTGGCAACAACGAAGACCGGCTACGGCAGCTGCTGTCGATCTCACGCCACCATGCCAGTCTGCATCATGTCGACCTTGAGTCACGAGATACAGAGGCGATCAACGATGACTCCAGGTCCGCGTTGGATGCCTACCGAGCGTTCAACGATGAATATGCACCCATTATCGAGGCCCTGGTCGACACCCAAGCCGCGCTCCGGTCCCTCGAGCCATTGAAAAAGGAAAAGACCATCGTCGAGCTGAACCGTGCCTATCATGCCTGGGCGACCATCCGACTCGATGACGACTATAAGATCACCCTGTTCAATGACTTTGCGCACCGTCTCACGGCATACCGGCACAATGTGATGGGTCTGCTGGAGCTGTTTCGCTTCGAGATCGTTCCGGCGCCGTCCCTCCTAGATGAAGCGGAAGATCGCTTCCGTAGGGCGATAGCTGACTTCAAGGACTCGAGAAAGTTTCCTCTGCCAGACAGCAACATTGGCTACGCTAACCTGTTGCGGTTGCTCATCTTGGCCGACGAAGTGTCCGTCGATGATTTGATCACCCATGCCGAGCGCGCAACGCATTTCTTCAAGCTCGCTCGCGCAAAATCCAGACCAGGTGCCGCAGCATCCCTCGTTTTGAACAATGCTGGCTATGCAAAAGTAATCGAATCCCAGCTGCGCGAAACCTATTTTTTCCATTCCGACGGTCCTGACCTCTGGGCTGAGTATTTCAAGGCAGTAGAATCAGAGGTGAAAGAACAGCAGGAAGAAGGCGTGGAATCAACGGATGATTTTTATCATAAGCTTTGGTCTATGATCCAGAAACAAGTAGCAGATTCAGACAAGAGTTGTCTCCCAGCGAAGGAGTGCGTTCAGGCCCTGAATTGGATTATTCGTTCCGAAGATTTTAGCGAGTATTTGCCTCAGAAGATTAGTCAATCTGAGGAGCCCACGCTCCCCGAGTTGATTAATAAATTGCGTCGCAACAGAAGAAAGCTTCCAGATCATCTACGGCAACGCATCAACCGCCAGGTGATCAACGAAAAGGCAAATCTCCTCCCATTGAAGGCTCCCCTTTGGAAACAATTGAAGCCCATGTTGGCCCCCTATTCGAGAACGGACGAGACCTCCGCTGGAAATGGATGGGCAGCTCTGCAAGAAGGGAAGGATTTTCTGCAGCAAGCGCTTAATCAAAGGCCGCCTGCGACTGTAGTGACGGCAACCTGGGTCGAAGCGTCTTGCCTGGAGCTGAGATACGCGTTGGGAAAGCAGCAATCGAAGACATCCAGGTCTTACTCCCAGTCACCAGAAACAAGCTCGAACATACTATCGCCGAGAGGATATATATCCTCAAGTGCTATTGGTTCCATTGCGATAGGGGCCAAGAAAACCGACCCACTCGACGAGCGGGAGCTGGTTGCGAATATCGAGCAGTACCTAGAGCGCACGAAGCAAAACGGATACCTTTGGCAACAGAGAGAGCTGGACGAAAACCAGTTCTGCATGGCCATCCCGAAGCTGAAGAGGGTATTCGATGATTACAGTCGACGCGCCAGTGCAGAATAGGGACAACAGAACTCTTCAGGATCATAGCGCTTGCAGCACCGGGTCGGCGTGTAAGAAAGAGTGGCGACTGTAGCAAACGAGACGGTACGAAAGGCCAATGTCGTGAATACTTTATCGAACAAGGAACGCATCGCTTGGTTGTTTGCCTTGGCTTGCGCAGTAGTGGCGATCATTTACAAAGAGGACTTGTTCTCGCAGTCTCCCTCCCGGTTAGATGTGACGACCCCAGAGCCGCGGTCGCTGAGAATTGCGACGGCAAGCGAGAAAGGCATCTATCACGGCATCGCCGAGGTAATGTCGGACCCAAGCGCCACGGATAGGACGAAGAATTCTGGTACCGAGGGTGAACCGCCATACAGGTTGGATCCTGTTACTTCTTCGGGGTCCATTTACAACATTCGCAAGGTCATGGCGAGAGAGGTGGATTTTGCATTCGTGCAGTCCGACCAAGCCCGGCTCGCGTTTACCGGCGAATCCAGCCCCTTCGATGAGCAAAGCCCCTGGGACGAATGGCCGCAAAAGGATCTGCGTACCGTCGTCGCGCTCCATCCGGAAACGCGGTGGTGGTTAATATATGAGTGAAATCTTAGCCAACAGCTGGCAACAGTTCGGTATTATAGCGGTGCAGAAAGAGTTTCAA
>NZ_FLUY01000872.1 GCF_900092655.1 Candidatus Thiosymbion oneisti | reverse complement strand
GGTTTTTGCGTTCAAGTCGGTGACACCCCGAAAATGGATGTTTTTATCTACATTTCAGATAGTTATCTGGTAACCACTCAAGTTTAACGGGACAACAGTGGCTAGTGGTAATTCTTCAAGTGGTCGAGTTAAGTCTTTGCATGATGGAACGACTCCGACAGTTGCGCCCAAGGTAGTGGTTAACATTTAAGTGTAAACATGGCTAATAGCAGTGTGTTGGGCACACCGCCGTCCCTGGCGGCTTTGCCCAACCTACGGGCTCACTCCGCTTCGGAGCCCGCTGCTTCTTCATCCTCATCACGTCTCCTGTTCTCTCCCCAGATGGCTTCGTTGGGGCTGCTCAAATACATCAAATCCAGCTCGTCATTGACGCTGTAATCGGGAACCGCGTAGGCCTCGGCCAGGTTCTCGAACAGACTGCGCGTCAACTGGAGCGAGGAATCGACGACCGTATCGTGCCGAATCAGGAATCCCGATAGATCGAAATCCGAGATGATACGGCGCCCGGCCTCGAGCTCGACGATACCCTTATCCGTACTGACGATATTGCGTATAACGAGGTCGCTTTGCGCTGCCTCGGCGCACAGCCGAATATCGCCGCTTCCTACGACGCGCACCCGACCAAGAATGTCGAGCCGTCCGTAATCCGGTGGCGAGCCGAACCCCTGGGTGGTCACTTCGATGTCACCATTGTGGGCCGTGATGCCGGTCAGCGGATTGGCCCCTGTGGTCGTACCGATCACCAGGTTGCCCTGCGTGCCGTCTACCTGCGTCGCGAATACGCCACCGCCGGCGGCCTCCGCAGCGAGGATAGCCACATCGGTCAGGATCGGGGCATCCGCTGTGCCGATGGCCAGACCGCTGCGCAGGGCCAGGGTCCCCTGGTTGTCGCTCCTGGTCCGCAGCAGCCCTCTCCCCAGCGTCCCCTGGTTGTCGCTCCTGGTCCGCAGCCGCCTCCCCTCGGCTTGCCGGATCGATCCGTCTGCGGTGAGCTCCAGGTCACCGGAGTCCGTTGCCACCTCACCGCCTATAACCAGATCGCCGGCGGTGGCGGTGAGCCGAATGTCACCGCTTGCGAAGGCCTGCACATCCCCTGCTTCGACGACCATCTCGCCGCCTGATCTTATATCGATATCCGCTCCCGCCGCCGCGCTGATTCCGGTGGTCGAAGCCAGGGTCACCGCATCGGTTTCGGCCAGATAAATGCCGCCGGAACGAGTCGTTTGGGCATTGATCGTGTCTACAGCCGTGTCGATATCGGCGGCCGCGCCCGGCGCACCGATGCCGGTGGCCGCGATCAGACTGAGGTCTCCGGCGACCAGGTTTTCGTTACCCGCGCCTTCAGCCGCCGTGTTGTCACTGATCGCACCCTCGGTCGCGGTGACGGTAACAGTGTTGCCACCGGCATCGACACGACCCAATGCGACGCTACCCTGGGCCCTGAGTTCGGCATTTCCAGCCGCCTGGTAGAGGGTGCCGTCGGCCATGTCGATGTCGCCGGCCACGGCCACGGCGGTGATGGCACCGCTGGTGGCGGTAACGTCTCCAGCGGCGGTATGCGCGATGCCGGTGCCGCCGGAGAGCTCGACCTCGCTGCCGCTGACGGCAGCGGCAAGGATCAACCGAGCCGCTGCACCCAGGCTTGAAGCACCGCCGGCGGTGACCTGATCCTCGACTTGCAAGTCATCGGCCCTGGTGGTCAGCCTGATGGCTCCACCCCCGGCGGTAGTGACCGCTCGGGCCACAGTCAGGGCACCGCCGGCGGTGACCTCGACGGCCCCGCCCCCATCGCCGGTGGTTACCGACGCCTGGTTGCCCAACTGCACCGCGTCGGTTTCGGCCAGGTAGATACCTCCCGATTGGGTGCCGGCATCGATGGTATCGGCGGCGGTGTCGATATCAGCGGCCGCACCTGAGGCACCGACGCCGGTGGCCGCGGTCAAACTGACGTCACGAGCGACCAGGTTCTCGTTACCCGCGCCTTCAGCCGCCGTGTTGTCGCTGATCGCCCCGGTCGCGGCAGTGACGGTGATACTGGTACCGGCCTCAACACGACCCAGTGCAACACTGCCCTGGGCCGTGAGACTGGCCGCCCCCCCGGCGCTGTAGACAGTGCCGTCGGCCATGTCGATATCACTGGCCGAGGCCACGACGAGGGCACCGGACGAGGTGACATCGCCGGCCCCGGTGTGCGCGACGCCGGCGCCGCCGGAGAGCTCGACATCACCGCCGCTGACGGCCGCAGCAACGATCAACTGGCCCGCTGCATCCAGGCTCAAAGCACCACCGGCGGTGACCGCCTGACCGACCTGCAAATCGCCGGCCGTAGTGGTCAAGCTGATTGCCCCACCCCCAGCGGTAGTGACGGCCTGGGCTACGGTCATAGCGCCAGCGGTGACCTCGATAGGCCCGCCTCCGCTGCCGGTGGTTACTGGGCCCAGTGTCACAGCATCAGTCTCATCGATGAAAATGCCGCCGGTAGTGGTCTGCGCGTCGATGCTACCCGCGGCAGTGTCGATATCGGCAGCACCACCCGACGCCCCGATGCCGGTAGCTGCTCGTAGGGTAAGAGAACCACCGACGAGGTTCTCGTTACCCGCGCCTTCAGCTGCGGTGTTGTCGCTGATTGCCCCGGTGGTGGCAGTGACAGAGATAGCGGCACCGGCCTCGACCCGACCCAAGGCGATGTTATTCTGCGCCGTGAGACTGACCGCTCCCCCGGCGCTGTAGCGGGTACCGTCGGCCATGCTGATGTCGTTGGCCTCAGCCGTGGCGGTGATGGTGCCACCGGAGGTGACGTCGCCAGCGGCAGTGTGTGTGATGCCAGTGCCACCCGTAAGCTCGACATTGTTTCCACTGACGGCCGCGGCGATGTGCAACAAGCCTGCCGCATCCAGGTTGACGGCATTGCCGGCACCACCGGCGGTGATCGGTCC
>NZ_FLUY01001256.1 GCF_900092655.1 Candidatus Thiosymbion oneisti | reverse complement strand
TATACTGCCACACGGCACAATCCGAGCTTTTGAATTTCCCCCTCACCCCGGCCCTCTCCCGGAGGGAGAGGGAGTGAAATGCGCAAATTGTACCGTGTGGCAGTATATTTCTGTAAGAGAGGACAACAACGTGAAGAAAACCGGCCGCAAGATCGTCACCTTTGATTGGGCCATCAAGACCATCCTGCGTGACAAGGCCAATTTCGATGTGCTGGAGGGTTTTCTGACGGCCCTGTTCGGAAGGCCGGTGGTCATCCTCGACATGCTGGAGAGTGAGAGCAACCGACATGACGACCGTGATAAATACAATCGGGTGGATCTCCTAGCTAAGACCGACGACGACGAACGGATCATCGTCGAGGTGCAATATCTCTCGGAAATGTCCTACCTTAGGCGCCTGGCCTACGGCACGGCCAAGACCATCGTCGAGACCCTAAAGACGGGCGAGCCGTACACCAATCTCAAGAAGGTCTACTCCATCAGCCTCCTCTATTTCGATGTCAGCCATGACGGTGATGACTACATCTATCACGGCAAGACCGAATTCACGGGTTTCCATACCCACCATCCCGTGACGCTAAAAAAATCCCTGGTCGGGGGTCCGATTCAAATCGGTGAGACGAATATCTTTCCCGAAAAACCGGCCATTCTCTGAATTGCTTGCAAAATCAACGCAGTAACCCCAAATGTCAACGGGACCTAGGCACCTCTCTACCAACACGCCACCTTTCCACTGCTACTTGGCCCCCCTCACATGGGTCCGTGCAAACCTGCTCTCGGGTCCGGTCGATTCCGTGCTGACCCTGCTCGCCCTTTATCTGCTCTGGATCGGCATCCCGCCCTTTATTCAATGGGCCGTCATCGATGCCGATTGGGTCGGTAACAGCCGTGACCAATGCACCAGCGGTGGGGCCTGCTGGGTCTTTGTCCGCGTTCGCCTTAACCAGTTCCTTTACGGTGCCTATCCCGCGGACCAGCAGTGGCGCGTCAATCTCGGCCTGTTGCTGTTCGTGTTTCTGTTGGTCCCGCTCATGCTGCGCCGAGTGCCCTACAAACGCATCTTGGCGGTGCTCCTGGTAGTCGTTTATCCCGTCGTCGCCTACGTGCTCTTCTATGGGGGACTATTGGAACTGCCGGTGGTCGAGACCCACCAGTGGGGCGGGCTGATGCTGACCCTGATCCTGGCGGTAGTCGGCATTGTTCTCTCGCTTCCCTTCGGTATCCTGCTCGCGCTGGGGCGACGCTCGGACCTGCCAGTCATCCGCGCCGCCTGCGTGACCTATATCGAGCTCTGGCGTGGCGTGCCGCTGATCACCGTGCTGTTCATGGCCTCGGTCATGCTGCCGTTGTTCTTTCCAGAGGGTTTCAATCCCGACAAGCTGTTGCGCGCCATGATCGGTATTGTGTTGTTCCAATCGGCATACATAGCCGAGGTGGTGCGCGGAGGGCTCCAGGCGATCCCGAAGGGCCAATATGAGGCGGCCAAGGCCCTAGGGCTGGGCTATTGGCAGACCATGGGCCTGGTCATCCTGCCCCAGGCCCTGAAGCTCGTGATCCCCGGCATCGTCAATACCTTCATCGCCTTGTTCAAGGATACGACCCTGGTCCTGATCATCGGTCTGTTCGATCTGCTCGGCAAGGTCCAGCAGGCCTTCAACGACCCGGAATGGCTGGGCTATTCCACCGAGGGCTATCTCTTCGCGGGCTTTGTCTTCTGGGCGTTCTGCTTCAGCATTTCCCGTTACAGTCAAGCCCTGGAACGTGCGCTGCATACTGACCATAGGCATTGAGGCGGCAGATATCGCCGGTTTCGGCATTTCCCCAACATCACTTGGACGCGTCACCCATGGCCCATGAAGATCCTGCATCCACGAATGCTCCGATGGTCGATATCCGGGGCCTCAACAAGTGGTTTGGAGCCTTCCATGTTCTCAAGGACATCGATCTGCGCGTCGACAAGGGACAGCGCATCGTCATCTGCGGTCCGTCGGGTTCCGGAAAATCGACGCTGATTCGCTGCATCAACCGTCTCGAGACCTACCAGCAGGGACAGATCACCGTCGACGGCATCGAGCTCGGCGAGAATTTGCGCAACATCGAGCGGGTGCGCCGCGAAGTCGGCATGGTCTTTCAGCATTTCAACCTGTTCTCGCACCTCACGGTGCTCGAGAACTGCACCCTGGCTCCGATCTGGGTGCGCAAACAGTCACGCCCGGAGGCCGAGCAGACGGCGCTCAAATACCTGGAGCGGGTACGGATTCCCGAGCAAGCCGATAAATACCCCGGCCAGCTTTCAGGCGGTCAACAGCAGCGGGTCGCAATCGCCCGCAGTCTGTGTATGAGTCCGCGCATCATGTTGTTCGACGAGCCTACCTCGGCCCTTGATCCCGAAATGATTAAAGAGGTGCTCGACGTTATGATCGAGCTCGCCGAAGAGGGCATGACCATGCTCTGCGTTACTCACGAGATGGGTTTTGCCCGCACGGTCGCCGACCGTATGATTTTCATGGACGAGGGTCGCATCGTCGAGAGTGCGGAACCGGACACTTTTTTCCGCAATCCACGACACGATCGTACCAAGGAGTTCCTGGGGCAGATCCTGGGCTAACAGGTACTGCAAAAGTGGCCGCTGCGGCAGCAAGCTCTCCTGTTACTGGTGTGCGGCGCGGCAACGAATTTTAGGTACGGGAGGACTCAACTGGTGCCTGCCTACCTCATTTCGACTTATATTGCGGGTGGAGTCGCTTGAGCTTGGTGCAGGCATCTTGGGTAGTGAACTGCCAATCAACACCGACCTGCTCAGCATTGCGCTGCTCAGCCCAAGCGGTTGCCTCGCGGCGGAGTGTTTCCAGCTCGGGGATGCAGCGGTTCAGGCATTGCTTGGTGAACACGCTGCGCTCGATTTCGGCGCTGTCCAACCAACTGCCATGCTTGAGCGTGTAGTAAATCTCCAACATCGACATCGAGCAACGTCTTGACTTCCTGGGCCAGGTCGATCGCGGTTTTGGTCGCACGCACACAGACCTTACGTCGTCCGCCCAAGGGTTCGGTGATTATGCAGTTGACTGCGGTTCCCAAGCGTTCGTACTCTTAACATCATAGCAACATGGCTGACCCAGCTCTGCGAAGGGGCCAACGCGTCTCCCCGATCAACTGGAGTGGCTGCTCATCAAGACAGACCACCGAGCGTCTGGGGTCATACGGATGCCGATAAACCTCCAGGACATCCTCCATACCGGCGGTATCAAGAGCTATCATCAATGCCATGAATTTGCAATATTAGTCGAAACTAGGCACTAGACCGAAGGATCTATCCATGAAGACCTACATGTGTGTTACTTGCGGCTTCGTCTACGATGAGGAAAAGGGCTTGCCGGATGAAGGTATCGCTCCGGGGACCAAGTGGGACGACATACCCATGAGCTGGAAATGTCCGGAGTGCGGTGCCGGCAAGGATGACTTCGAGATGATGGAGATATGATCGCGGTCACCGACTTTCCGCATCAGCCAGTGCCGGCGGGTCTGGTCCAGGCTGAACCGAGGAGTGGGTCCGGGCGTTCCGAATACCGTCATGAGCCGCGATTTTACGCAAGCGGTCAGTCTCGCATAGCGCTGTTGCGGGCTGATCGAGGTGTCCGGCACTGAAATCGGCATCGGCTTGCTGGGACGCTTGTCAATGACGAAGAGCATAAAAAGGGTGAGAAAGCTGTGCTCTTTCTGCTAGGATGGGAAGTCAATGCAAGATTTTCGGAGATGATCCAATGTTGGCGGCCCTCACCGAGCAAGACCTCTCCTTGACCATGCTCGCCCAAGACAAGATAGGCGAGCTCTTTTCTCAGGTCGACGACGCCATCCAGGGCGTGCGTGTGTTCGCAAACCCAGGCGGATGTAGCGGCATCAGCTTCGGCATGACTTTCACCGACAGCGTCAATGACAACGACGGTGTCCTTGCCGTCGGTGGGTTCAAGCTCATCGTCGACGAGGGTACACTCCAGTATTTACGGGGTGTCGAGATCGATTTCGTCGATCGCGGCGACGGCAATGCCAGTTTCGTGTTCAACAACCTCCCTTCCATGGGCGGCGGCTGCGGGACCTGCGGGTCGGCCGGCAGTTGCTCCTGACCCGCATTTCAAAACACCGTTACAGTCCCCAGGGTAATGGATGATCGGTGCACACCGGTCTTCAGCAGATAACGATAACAAAAAAGTGGTAACTCTTTTTGTGCAAAGCGGCGGTTGCCGCTTTTTTCTTCTCTGTTCCCTGGTCACGACCGCCCGGCCATGCGGTCGTGCCTTGATTCGTGCAGGGTAAACCGCGGTATGATCAGGGTCGGTATTGTCGGTGGTACCGGTTACACGGGGTCGGAGCTGCTGCGCATTCTGATGGGCCATTCACAGGTCTCGCTGGCGGCGATCACATCGCGGGCGGAGGCCGGCACGCCAGTGGCGGAGCTGTTCATGCATCTGCGCGGGCAGGTGGATTTGCTGTTTACCGAGCCGGATTTGTCCTTACTGTCCGAATGCGACCTGGTATTTTTCGCGACCCCCAACGGGACCGCCATGAGGCTGGCACCGGAGCTCCTGGCACGGGGGACGCGCGTCATCGATCTCGCCGCGGATTTCCGGCTCAAAGACAGCGCATTATGGGAGCGTTGGTACGGTATGCCCCATGCCTGTCCCGATCTCCTCCAGGAGGCCGTCTATGGTCTGCCTGAGATCAATCGCGATGCGATCCGGTCGGCGCGCCTGGTTGCCAATCCGGGCTGCTACCCGACCGCGGTCCTCCTTGGTTTTCTACCATTGCTGGAGGCGGGGTTGGTGGACCCCGGTTGGCTGGTGGCGGACGCCAAATCCGGGGTCAGCGGGGCCGGTCGCACGGCTGATGTGGGGATGCTGATGGCCGAAGTAGGCGAGAGCTTCAGGGCCTATGCGGTGGGTGGACACCGCCATCTGCCCGAGATTTTCCAGCATCTCAAGTCCTTTATGAAGGGTGAGCTGCGGTTGACCTTCGTTCCTCATCTGATTCCCATGATCCGGGGTATCGAAGCGACGCTATACGCCCGCCTCGGCAATTCCGGGGTGGATCTCCAGGCCCTGTTCGAGGGACGCTACGCGGCGGAACCCTTTGTCGATGTGCTGCCCGCCGGATCGCACCCGGAGACCCGATCGGTGCGGGGTAGCAATCACTGCCGGCTCGCCGTCACCGAGCCATTGGGCAGCGGCACAGTTGTGGTACAGTCGGTAATTGACAACCTCGTCAAGGGGGCTGCCGGTCAGGCCATTCAGAACATGAACCTGATGTTTGGTTGGGATGAATCCACGGCGCTGACGGGCGCCGCTTTGCTACCCTGAGGATCGGCGTTATGGGCCAACATAGAGGTATCGTTACCCCCAAGATCGTCCAACCGGCCAGTAGTGCTGCACGGGTGGCCTTCGTCCTGTTGATCTTGGTGGCACTTGCAGCTGTGGTTATCGGGGCCTTTTTCGTAGGGAGACAGACTGGAGTCGGGATGCTAAAGCCGTTGGGCGAGTATATGCGCGCGGCTGAGGGTAAGTGCGACGAGTGCGACGCGCTTGCCGCGCAGGTCTCAGATTTGAAAGAGCGAAACCTCTTCTTAAAGCAATTACAACAGATCGATCGTGAGGTCAATCGCAACCTATCGAAGCAGATAAAAGAGGCGCAGGATGAACGGCTGACACTGGAGAAGGAGGTATCTCTCCTCCGGCGTTTGGTCCAGGAAGGCGGCGGAGGGATTCTGCAGCTGAAAGATTTTAAGGTGGAAGCGATGGGCACACCGGGTGAGTTCCGATACAGCTTCACCCTCCGGCAGCTTGTCCAGGGCTTCGGTGAGTCTACCGGGGAGATCGAGGTACAGGTTATCGGCAAGCGTAACGGCGAGGGGAAGGATCTATCTCTCGACAAGCTGGTAGGCTACGACCGGTTGCGTCACAGGATGAAATTCAAACATTTTCAGAACGTTCAGGGTTCTGTCAAAGTGCCCGATGACTTCGAACCGGAAAAGCTGATTGTCGAGGTCAAACCTGAAACCGACAAGATGAACCCGGTTAGCGAGATCTTTCCCTGGAGCCTCGAGTGAGAGGGGTAGGCGGCGGCCTGCCTGGGATCTGACATCTAACCCCATTTCGTAACTTTTCGGGCTTTGGAACAATCACAAGGGCGGGAAAATGCCAATGAGAAATAAGAGACAGCAACCACCGGCTTATAGCTCGATCGTTGGCGAGGGTACCGAGATCGTGGGGAAAGTTCACTTCGTCGGCGCGCTGCACATTGATGGAAAGGTGGTAGGCGACATCAAAGAACAGTCGTCGGATGGGTGTGCTTTGACCCTTGGACCGTCCGGTGTAATCGAGGGTAACGTCGACGTTGCGCATGTTGTGCTCGATGGCACCATCAGAGGCGACGTTCGGGCCGCGTACCGTGCCGAGTTGAAATCGGGGGCGCGCATCGAGGGCAAAGTCCATTATAGCAGGCTCCAGGTGCCGGAAGGCGCGGAGATCAACGGAGAGCTGGTGCGGATAGACGAACATCAAACTTCCCCGTTGCTGAATCAAAGTGAAGGAAAGGAACAGACCGGAGATAGAAAAGATCCGGCTCGGAAAGCCGTCGCCTCGGATAAGACCGCTAGTAACGACCTCGGTTCGGACCTCCGGAGCAGTGCGGAGACATGAAGCTACTCGGGACCCTCTATTGGGGGCCCGACATCCGCCAGAATATCACTTGCCGTCCGCGTAAGTCGTAGATCGGGAAGCTGCGTTTAAGCACTTGGACCGGAAAGTCCGCTCTCCCGTACTGGGAATCTATGCAGTCCTTGCCATGGCCTTAGCATGTACCGGATTTTGAGGACCTTCCGTCAGGATCTCTGCCGGGAAGTGGAAGCGGAGTCGATGGGGCGAGTGTTTTCTTTCGGCCCGGTGTAGGGGGGTAGCGACAGTGGGATGATGTCCGAGTCCGTTTCCGATACTTCCGATCCGCTGTGCCGGGCTGGCCCCTGGGAAATGATTCCGTACAGGACCCCGGCCACGAGCGCGAGCCCGGCAGCGAGTAGAAGCATCTTACGGGGGAAATGTCTGGTATCCTTGAAGGAAGGGTCTTTGTGACGGAATTTGTAGTCGTACATAATAAAATCGCGGTAACTTTTTTAGCTAAATAGCGTCTTCCGGTCAGGTACTCGTCCAAGGTTGCTGGCTGCTCCGGATCGAGCATGCGATCGCTGACACCGATGTCATGGCCGACCATCCTCGACGCCCCGATGCAACCCTCGCGCCAGCGCTTGAAATCGTCCCGACCCCTGCTGGGCAGTCACATCGCCCGCGCCAGACACAGCTTACTCCCAATGTGCCGATTTTTAAATCGCTGATCAATGAGGAGAGAACAGGACAATGCATGTCTCAAAGCGATTTGTTTTTCTGGTGACCGCGGTTGCGGTCGCGGCCCTGACCGCCTGCGCGACGGCACCGGAGACCGGCCGCTCCCAGCTCATCCTTATCGACTCGGCCCAGGAGACCAAGCTCGGATTTCAAGCGTTTCGAGAAATGAAACGCAAGAAGCCTATCGTCACCTCGGGATCTCAAGCGAAGCGGCTACAGCGGGTCGGAAAGCGGATCGCTGCGGTGGCGAAGGTGCCACACGCCCAGTGGGAGTTCGTGCTGTTCAAGGACTCGGACAGCGCCAATGCCTTTGCCCTGCCCGGGGGGAAGGTCGGGGTCTATACCGGCATACTTCCGGTCACCAAGAACGAGGCCGGGCTCGCCACCGTCATTGCCCACGAGATCGCCCACGTCACCGCCCGTCATGGCGCGGAACGCATGTCTCAATCCACGCTGATCGACATGGGGGGCTTGGTACTGTCCGGTGCGCTGGGGCAGAACAAGGCTACGCACGACATGGTCATGCAGGCCTACAGCCTCGGGACCACGGTCGGTGTTGCGCTCCCCTACTCACGCAAACAGGAGCTGGAGGCCGATCATGTAGGTCTGCTCTATATGGCGCGGGCCGGTTACGATCCGCGGCAGGCCGTCGCCTTTTGGCAACGCTTTGCGGAGTATGGCCGCAAGCGTGGCGGTAAGCCTTTGGAGTTCCTCAGCACCCACCCCCTCGACAAGACAAGAATTGCCGCGCTCAAGCGCCTGATGCCCAAGGCCCTGCAGGAATATAAGCGGGCGAAGCGGTCCTGAATGATTTGGCGTTGTCCGGAGGGAAAAGATCCCTCCTGTGTCGGGACTAGTTCGACTGTACTAGATACTCGGACCGCCCAAAAACCAAAGCGCCGTCGCCGCGCTGCGTAGGAAATGCCGCACCACCGATCCTTGAGCAGATACCGCACGTGGAGTGCACACCGCCGCGGGTCGATCAGGCCGCAGCGCCTTGCCGGCGCACTCCAAAAAGTCCGGTAGATTACCCGATTGCTCCGATTTATTTGTCTGCCAACAGCTTGTTTCAGCTGTGATTACCATTCGGTGGCCCCGAAGCCCCGGTAGCTGACCTGATGGCATTGTGGGAATCTGGGTAATCTGCGGATGGGAGGATGTGGTTACCGATCACCTTGAGTTGCCATAGGGTTATCCTTCCTGATTTGATCCACGTCCGCCGGGCGAGAGAACGAGGAACAGGATTTGTACAGACATGGCCGACATCTTCATCAGCTACTCACAACAGGACCGCCGGCGGGTAAAGCCCTTGGTGGATGCCCTGACCGCCGAGGGCTATGAGGTCTGGTGGGACTTGAAGATCTGCGCCGGCGAATCCTTCGACGAGCTCATCGAGAGCACGCTGGAAAAGGTGCGGTGTGTCGTCACTGTTTGGTCGCAACACTCGGTGACCTCCGAGTGGGTGCGCGCCGAATCGGCTTGGGCGAAAGATCAGGGAAAATTCGTCTCCATACGAATCGATGGGGACATCAAGCTGCCCCTGAAATTCTACAATGTCCACACCCGCAGCCTGGTGGGCTGGACAGGCACTCGGGACTCTGCTGCGTTTCGGGATCTGCTGGCGGGCATTGCCAAAATCGGTGGCCCGCCCCCAACGCCTGAGCCCGATCTGCCTTCAACACTGGACCCAGAACCTATACCACACATTCTTCAAGAACCGCCGGCAGACACTCCTAAGACCGCCGAATCGCCCTCGCCATCGTCTGATCCGTCTCCGCCACCGGGTCCAGGGTCCGCAACAAATGCTCCAAAGCAACCAGTCTCGACCCGACGGTGGATTGGCATAGCCGGGTTGGCTGTAATCGGGACGTTGGTTGGGGGTATTGTCCTGTTTGGCCCAGGGGATAAGCCTGTTCCAAGCGGCACTGCGCCAACTTCATCTCGGACTGAGACGCCGGCACCCCTGGTATCACCGGCCTCGGAGCCTGAGAAGAATTCGTTTGTCCCTCTGTCGGTCTTCCACGATACCCTCAAGGACGGGTCGCAGGGGCCGGCAATGGTTGTCATCCCCGGCGGTAGCTTCTGGATGGGCTCCCCTGCCAGCGAGACCGGGTACGGTGGCGACGAGGGACCGGTCCATGGGGTGACGCTGCGCCGCTTTGCCATGGGCCAGACCGAGGTCACCTTCGATCAGTACGAACGCTTCGCTATGGCCACGGGACGTAAAAGGCCGGACGATGCGGGTTGGGGACGGGGCCAGCGGCCGGTGATCGATGTCTCTTGGCAGGACGCCACGGCATATGCGGCCTGGTTGAGTGATCAGACCGGCCAGAGCTACCGCTTGCCTACCGAGGCCGAGTGGGAGTATGCCGCCCGGGCCGGCACCTCGACCCTCTTCTGGACCGGTGACTGTATCCACACCGACCAGGCCAACTACAACGGCAACGAGGACTACAACGGCTGTGGGGCCAAGACCGGGATGTGGCAAGGACAGACGGTCCCGGCCGGCAGTCTGCCGGCCAATCCCTGGGGGCTCCATGAGACCGCCGGCAATGTCTATGAGTGGACCCAGGATTGCTGGCACAAGAACTACCAGGGTGCCCCGTCCGACGGCAGTGCTTGGGGTCAGGGGAACGGCGGCAATTGTGCCGGGCGTGTGGTTCGCGGCGGTGGCTGGGACTTCCCTCCTCAGTTCCTCCGGTCGGCGTTCCGGTACTGGCTCACCTCCGATGGAGCGGACGACATCCTCGGTATTCGTCTCGCCAGGGCGTTATGACCCTTTGTTCTGTGTACTTTATCCCTGTGCAAATTCGCATTTTGAATCCGCAGATTACGCAGATTTCCGCAGATTATTTCATTTTTAATCTGTGAAAATCTGCGTAATCTGCGGATATAAAGCCGTATAGAACTAGTACCTAGTTTCGATCGATATTGCTAGGGGTTGTTCTCAATTAACAAACGATCGGTAGTGGTAAATTCATAAGTGTTAAAGTAGAGCGGTTCATCTTTTTGATCCCCTCTCCCCAACCCTCTCCCGGCGGGAGAGGGGGCATAGCGGC
>NZ_FLUY01000085.1 GCF_900092655.1 Candidatus Thiosymbion oneisti | reverse complement strand
GCCGAGCCCTTGGTCCTGATTGACTGGTCAGATTTGAAGGCCGATCAATCGTTGCATTTGCTGCGTGCGTCGCTGCCCGTGGGTGGGCGCAGTTTGACGCTGTACGAGGAGGTCCACCCACAGAAGCAGCTCGGCAACCGCGTTGTGCAGCAGGGCTTCCTGCAACACCTCGCCCAGCTGATGCCCTCACAGGTCAA
>NZ_FLUY01000391.1 GCF_900092655.1 Candidatus Thiosymbion oneisti | reverse complement strand
CCCGTCGAAGCCGGTGTGGGAAAAACGGCTGACAATGCCGTTGAAGTAGCGCGTTTGGTAGTCCGGCAGTTCCAGCCG
>NZ_FLUY01000024.1 GCF_900092655.1 Candidatus Thiosymbion oneisti | reverse complement strand
TAGGACAGGATTAACAGGATGTTCAGGATTAACAGGATTTTTTTACCTCGTGGTCCTGAACTGCCATCAACGGTAACATGCATTGAAACAAAGAAAAATCCTGTCAATCCTGGAAATCCTGTGAATCCTGTACCATTGGACAAAAGCACGAATCTCGAAGAATTGCTCGTAGCGTTCAACCGGAAGTTCA
>NZ_FLUY01000171.1 GCF_900092655.1 Candidatus Thiosymbion oneisti | reverse complement strand
CCGCGCTGAGATGAGCCTGATGGTGTTGGGCGACAACTTCCTGCGGGTGATCAACCGGCTTGGCGTGGGCGCGTTCAAGGGTTACTGCGCCCGGCGAAAAGCAGCAAG
>NZ_FLUY01000433.1 GCF_900092655.1 Candidatus Thiosymbion oneisti | reverse complement strand
TCGCCGAGTTTCGCCGGGTGAACGCGCGCGGCGAACCGTGATTTCGTCTTGCTGTGTCAAGAACTGGAACTGCTCGGCGGCGAAACCATCGGCATCGACGGTTCCTGTTTCCAGGCCAGTGCCCGTGACGCCAGTATCACGACCAAGAAACAGTTGGAAAGCCAGCTAAAGCAGATTGAACGTGATCTGGAAGCCGACACCCCGTGCCTTGATGCCAACGACGCGCCGGAAAACCCAGCCGGTGACCGGTTGGGTGAAGCCCCCGCGCTTGCCGACAAGCTGGCCGCCCTCAAGGAACGCCAAGCGCGCCAGCA
>NZ_FLUY01000750.1 GCF_900092655.1 Candidatus Thiosymbion oneisti | reverse complement strand
TGTCGGGTTACGGCGCGTTCAGCCTCGGTTGTCCACGCCCGCATCGCAAGGCGCGCCTAACCCGACCTACAAAACTTAACTTAATGGCATTG
>NZ_FLUY01000991.1 GCF_900092655.1 Candidatus Thiosymbion oneisti | reverse complement strand
ATCACGGGTTGGGTTGTACTGGAAGCGGTTGCCGCTGAGACGACCTTGACCCGTGACCGCTTTGTGTTTGTCCGGGATCGGGACGTAGACGGTGGCACCGGCCGCTTCGCAGGCCGCCAATTCGACTTCGCTGTAGTCGCCAGCATCGGCAACCGCGGTCAGGCTCTCCACGCCGAGCACCGCCATGGTCTGCTGGCATTGACG
>NZ_FLUY01001479.1 GCF_900092655.1 Candidatus Thiosymbion oneisti | reverse complement strand
CGGCGTTGACTGGCAGTTCACCACCGACCAGGCACGCATCAAGCTCAAGCGACTCTACCCGCAATATCAAGCGAAATGAGAAACCCGAGCGGGTAAGCCAGCAGAGACTATGAACTTGCAACATCGGTCGAAACTAGGTACTAGTGCAACATAGTGAAAATTCGGTAGTGGTTAATATCTAAGTTAGAACATGACCAACGGCACTGGCCACTATGCCCCCTCTCCCGCCGGGAGAGGGTT
>NZ_FLUY01000505.1 GCF_900092655.1 Candidatus Thiosymbion oneisti | reverse complement strand
TCTTGTCTGCATCGGCTCTCTACAACCGACCAGGGGCGGCTTTGTTAGTTCTACTATTTACAGCGCACTACACTAGTAATTGTCGGATGGTTCGTCCACAATCTTGCAAATATGAGCATAGTATTTATTCTATGAATCTAACGGTTTTCTTATAGTAGAATTTGCGTCTACCTAACCATAGGCGAATCCAGAGATAATAACTTCGAGGCCGATGTTGTCAAGATAGCTATCACTTTACGGAACCTGGACCTCGATATCATAGAGAAAGATAAGGTGAAACAGGGTGTTAAGCACCTCGTTCATAATCCGGCCCCTCTGGACATGTGCTCATAAAGCACAACCAAGGCCTGTTTTTCGCCGAGTGCACCAGCCTTAGTGACCACGGGTAGGCCGTCGGCTATACCGCCCACCCAGCGTCCGAGCACCAGGCCGGGCAAGACTTCCCGTTGCAACTCGATGGCCTCACCGCCGGCTGCCCGGCGAACGGCAGCGGCCGTCTCGCCGCCGGAAAGGAACAACCCATCCACCGGCCCGGCCCGCATGATCTCCAACGCCAGGCCCCCCAATCCCGCGGCGGCCCGTTTGAGATCCGGTGTGGGGCTTGCAGACGGCAGCGACCGGACCGTAACTACCAGGACCCCGCCGGTCCAAGCATCAAGCAACTCAGCTGCACAACGGCGGCGGTCCCGGGCCGAGGCCCTAGTCAACCACTCGAACGCCAGCTCATGACGCACACCGGGATATTTGTCCAACAGGACATCCAGCTGTTCGCGGGTCGCCTGAGCACCGGTTCCGCAGATCATCAGTAGCCGTTCCAGGCCGGATACAGACACCGGCGCGACCATCCGGTCAGAGGCAAGCTGCCCCACCAGACTGGCCGCCAGGCCGGCCGAGCCCACCGGCAGCAGGCGCTCCTTGTTTTGAACCACCAACGCCGCGAGCTCGTCGAGATGCGCCTGGATAGCGGCGTCACAGACGATCAGCCGGCAGCCGCGCTCACGTTCCCGTTGGACCGCGCGTTGCAGACGCCCAGGGTCACCATAGACATCCACATCGACCCGACCGATCCCATACCGGCTCTGGTGCGCCAGGACTTCGGCAACCGACGAGCAGGTGACAGGCGTCAGCGGATCGCTTGCGAATTGGGTCTGTGCCAGCGGTGTGCCGTACACCCTCTGGATACCGCCGATGGTGGTACGACCCTGGACCGGGAGCGCCGGCGCCACCAGGGCCACATCGAGCCCGAGCGTATCGAGCAGAGCATCGATCTCCGCGCCCAGGTTGCCGCGTAGGCAGGAATCGATCTTCTTGTAGATCCACCGCGGGTGCGGGTCGGGCAGGGCCCGCGCCGCCAACCGCACGCACTTGCCGGCCTCTGATGCGGACAGGCCGCGGGTCGCCGTGTAGACGCTGATGCCGGTCGCCGTAGCCAGCCAAGGGCGCCCAAGCGAGAGGGTCTCGACGGGCATCAGATAGACCGGCGCTCCGATGGCGGCGAATTGTACGCCGGTATCGGCGGCACCGGTGAGATCATCGGCGATAACGGCTACATCCGGACCGGATGGCATAGACGACACCCGTCGCAGGTGGATTTTGCGGCAAACAAAGTAGATCCCGACGCCATATCAGTCGAAACGAGGCGCTAGACGCCGTTTTCACAGCCGCGCTCGTCGCGACCGACCGCGCCGATCGGCGCGGAGGTTTCGTCAAACATAGCGCTTTAGCCAAGCAGTCAGGTCGCTGGTTGCGCCGAAATCCAACAGGGCCTCGGCCAGCGCGGTCAATCCGTCACGATCGAGCCGGCGAATCCGTTGGCTATCGTCTTCCGGGATTTGTCCAACCGCACGTTGGAGCTGGCGCAGAACTAACGCCAGCTTACCCTCTTCCCGCACGGCGTCCAGATCCGCGTATCCGCGCCGCTGCAGCAGGTTTCGCAGCGCGGTCTCGTGGGCCGCGTCGGGGTCGTACAGGGCCTCTACGGGCACCGGGTTGGCGAGGACCCCTGGGGCCTCCAGTTGCTGTCCGGGATACGCCGTAGAAAGGGGAACGTGTGGCTCGTATATCTCGACCCGGCGCAGCCCGGTCAGACGCACGACCCAGACGTAGCGCGTCCCTGCCCCGAGCAGGGTGCGAATCTTTTGTTGCAGGTTCGGCTCGTCCTGACCGACATCGGCATACTCCACCGCCAACGGTGGCGCACCGGACACCCAACCCGGCTCGTCCGGGACATTGCCCACGGCGATATCGGGGGCGCGCAGGTTGTTCTCGTCCGGTGTGAATCCGGCATCGAAGCCGGCCGATTCCACGGCCGGATCGGTCTCCAGCGCCAACCCCCCGTTCAGATTCGCCTTGGCGTGCCGCCCGCCGCTGGGTAGACACTCGATGAGGTGGCCGTCGTCGAGCTCGTAAGGATCGCCGGAACGCAGCTGTTCCGCGCGAAAGGGGCCAGTAGTGTGATGTTGCGGTTTACTTGACATTTGGTTTGAGTCCCCGGATTTGAGTATACTCCTACCATTATAGGGTTTAGAATGAAATTTTTGGTGGCACGAGGTGCTAGGGTGGCCTTGCCGCAAATAGGGTCAACATCAGCTCGGAATCATCGATCAGGCGATACTTCGGAAGCCGTCCTGATAGTTTTTCGCTTTCAGACAGGATAATAGGTACCCCTTCACCACGCTTGTCCATGAGGAACTCGCAGTTACCGGGAAGGTTTTCAAACGGCGTGGAGCAACGGGCGAGCAGGCTGGTCAGCAGCTCATTGCGGGCCACCTGTCTCAGCGGGAGACTCTCGATCGTCATGGTGTTCGCAATGGTACCGGGCGAAAATAGTTCGAGGCGGTCTGAAAACATGTGCAGACGCACCTTGGAGCCTTGCATCGAATAGTCCCGGTGCGCGACGGCATTGACCAGAGCCTCGAACACGGCTTGCATCGCATACTGCGGAATATCCCGTCGCGCGGGTTCCTTGACCGCGTATACCTTCATATTCTTTTCGACGAACTGGTAGGCCCCGGTGATCTGCGTATCCAATGGCCCTGCGATGTCCCTGGCGTCCAACTGGTAGGCCGCATTCCGCTCGGTGCCCCGATAGGCGACCGCCTGAATGAAGGCGTTGGTGATGAACTCATGGGGTTGCTCGCTCGCCATCAATAGGCCACTGACGCTCGGGCAAATCTTCCCATCTTCATCCTGCACGAGAAGCCGGAGCTTCAGTAAAAACTCCTCGTCGTCACTCGGAGACAAGGGCGTTTTGAACCTTTCCCACAGCCCTTTTTCCAGGCAATCCCGCGGTGCAATCGGAACCGCCTGCTCATCGAATCGGATGATCCTGGTTTGGCTGCGTTGCTGAAAGAGTCGGGCCAGAAAATCCGGTGCCATCTCGCGCTTCGAGCTGCCGATCCGATGAAAATAGCCGCCCGGACTGCGATGGACATAAAGACTCTTAGGGACATCCACACGCATGATAACCCGTTCGATGCCTTCGTCCGCAATAATCGGAATCTTGCGAATCCGGCATATCAGCGCGGGTGTAATCAGGTCGTTGCAAATCTCTCTTATCCAGGTCTCGACCGCATCCAGCTTGTCTTCCGGGATGCCGACGATGGATCCGGATTTGTCATCGACACCTAGCACAACAATGCCACTGGTAGTATTGGCCATCGCGGCCAACTCATCCGCCATGCTGTCTCTGTGCGGACCGGAAATCCGGGAACCCTTATAGTCGAGGCTCTTCAATTCCAGCGCGGAATCCTCTCCCAGTCGGATTTGCCTCAACAATTCATCGGTGGTCTCGAACATCTCAGGCTTCCGGGGTAGTAGTGGTAGTTTACGAAGTGGCAGGGCGGATCACGGGTCTTACGGAATGACTCTGACAGCTGCGCATGAGCGCTGGCAACCGGAACCATCCAGGGATACCTCGGAGGCACGAGAAGCCCTTCTCCCGACGGGAGAGGAAGTGAAGATGCAGGCTTCTTACTCATTACACTCTACCTTGATCCGTTGTCTGCCGAATCTGGATCGCAGGTGCAATGCGAGTTCGGATTTCGTTGTAAACAGCAACGTCAACGCCCTCGCTTACTTCCAGAGAAACAACCAATCCATACGCAATAGGAATCTGGATTTTGCCCGCATCTTCACGGCAGTTCACTTTGATTTCGATGACCTTTCCATCGATGAAAGGCTCTGGTTTTCTGCCCTCAAATATTTCATGCTGAACGGTTCCGCGCCTGACAGCACGCCACCCGTCGTTACCGCTACAGCTTCCTTTCCTGTCCTTGGCCGGAGCACCTTCAACTTCGAACCACAAGTTTGCAGTACGGTATTTTTGAGTCCTTGCAGAGATAGGTGATAACCAAGCCAGGGTAACCGTCAGGCGTCGCCACTCGGGGCGTGATCCCAATGACGGAGGTAACGGCAAACGGAAGACGTGGGCCTTACCATCGGAAAGTTGCCCAAAGCCCAATACCGTTGCCCGTTGATCGGTGCAGTCCAGAACACGGTCTATCTGCGGTACGCCATAGCCCATCCAACGGCTTATAAGCCCACTGAGTCGGCGACTATTTTCAGACGTGCGAAGCACCTCGGATATTCGTGATCCTATATCACCCCAAGAACAACCATGGACCAGCATTGCCTTCAGCAAGGGCACTTCATAGTTGACGGGATCGACTTCGGGCGCTTGCTCATCGAAGATCAGCTGCAAAGAGTCGTAACAAATTCCCGCCGCTCTACTGATCAAAGCTGTTGCATTGCTCGTTCCGCAATCGTATACGGTAGCGTCCAATTTGCCGGCAAGGCTTCCGGGGGAAGCGAATTTGTTTCCCGGAGGAGAGTTGTACTTGGCCAGTTCTAATTTAGGGTCTCCGATAACTGAAGGTTTGTAGTATTGCCTCCCACCCCAAAAGATGAGGTCCGGTTTTATCGCTCGTCGATAACCGGAGCCAAAGGCTGATACCGGGCTAGGCAAAATTTGATAACTGAAAGGATCGACGCCACGACCAGCCGGATACGGAGTTGAAACATCATAGTGTAACGCACCAATGGTTAGCCCGTTGATCGTTTCAGCAGGTGAAAGTAGCCTCCTGTTCCGGGCGTCTCGATACAACGCCTTGATCGTCGCCGCTTCCAATTCATCAGCCTGAAATGACTCGAATTCTTTTCGGGACACCTCCAGGGAAATAGGTCTTGAATGATTCCCGGCACTGACAACAAACAACACACCATACTTGACGCTCAACCAATCCAGCAATCTGGCAATAGGACTCATGGACTGTGTAAACTGACGATATGGATCGCCAATTGACAGGTTGATTACTTTGACTTGAGGGGCCACCGGGTCTTCTTCCTGGTCACCATCGAATATTCGTTTGACCGATCTATGGATAAGATCGATCGCAAGGCAGTCTTCCGGGATGCCTTCCTGACGTGGTTTGCCGGTCTGGTCAAGCGGCCTCATGATGGGCCGGATATAGACGGGTCTGGGTAAGGGGGGCGTCGGTCGATTGAGATCACCATGCACAATCAAGGATACCATGGAGGTACCGTGGACACGTTCGGAAGCAATATAATCTGCCTCCCAGTTATCCGGGTCGTCGACAACGAGCCGTCCGGCCAACAAGCGATGATTGGCCAGGGGGACCCCGTCAAGAAGGGCTATGACAGGTTCGCCGGTAGGTAGGGGCATTTCCCCGGTCGCCGCGATTTCCTCTTCTCCTTCCGGTGGTTTATCTCCCACCACCATCTGACCGACTGGCCGAAAGAACATAACGTCTTCGCATTTAACCAGCTCGGTCGTTGGGCTCTCTACAATGGATTGTATGGCATTGGCCGGTAATTCGGCCAAAAGACCGTGATAGGCAATGTCCTTGATAACGGACTGGTTCAAAATACGGCCGTCTGCTCGCTGAACGAGTTCCGTAAAGTGACTGACACTTTCCGTTCGACGTTCCTCGCTTCCGCGAAACCAGAGTTCGGCCTCAAACGGGATAACCCGATCACCGCTATATTCAAGGTCTTCTTGCCAAACATCGATTACCCCGGTTTCAAAAAGTCTGTCCTGGACATCCCACCGCCGGACATTCTTCAGATGAAGGAAAACATCTCGGAATTTCGTAAGTCCGTGCTCGAATTGCATACCACGATCGGCATCGTAGCGTCGCCACAATGAAAGCATCTCATCGAGCGCCCGTTGATTGCTCATTACCAGATACAAGCGCCCGTTTAGATCTTTCTGCGGATTGGCCTCGTCGTAGAAATCTTCATCGGGAGCAATCTCGTCGGTCTCGATTTCACCCATCCATTCGAGTCCCTCGATCCGTTTGACCGCATTGGCGAATTTGTCAATACTGCCGATAGTCTCAATGACCAATACCTGCTCGGGATCGACGCCCGCCGTGGTTTGCTGGATTTCGGCCCTGCGAGCATCGAATGCCGCCTGCAACTGGTTGAACATCGGCGAGAGGCGTTGGCCTTGTCTTGTTACATCTGGCTTGTGAATCCGTCCAGGAGGGAATTTTCGTCTCGTCCAATCAGCTGGTTGAGGCGTTGGGAAAAGCAGTAGCGGGCGTTCAGGCATTCTTCACCTCCGGTTCGTCCTGTTGAGCTACTGTTACTGATCTGGCGGACCAGTGCCGGAGGGTTTTGGATACGATATCCTTCATGTCGGCGTTCGGTTGTTCGAGCACATACTGCCGGAATATCGTCGTGCCGAACTCTTCGATTTCCGCGAAATTTGATCCCTGAAGACGCTTAGCCAGCGTGCCGGGCGCATAACCTAAAGGGGTATTGATCCGCCGCTCGAATTTCTCGAACCACTCTACCAGGCGATCTCGAGTTGGTCCGGGCAGGGTCATGCGGACCTGGAAGCGCCGCCACACGGCACGATCCAGAAGTTCCGCATGGTTGGTTGCTCCGATGACCATGACATGACTCGGCAGATTGTCGATCTGCATCAGCAGTGAGCTTACCACGCGCTTGATCTCGCCGGTCTCGTGAAGATCTCCGCGTTCCTTCCCGAGGGTTTCGAACTCATCGAAGAAGAGAACGCATTTTCTAGTGGAGGCATACTCGAAGAGTTTCTTGAGGCGGACGGCGGTTTCACCTAGATAGGTACCGACGACACTTTCGTAACGAACCACAAGCAAAGATACTACCAGGGCTTCGGCGATAGCCTCGGCGAGCGATGTCTTTCCGTTGCCGGGAGGACCGATAAGCAGTACGCGGTTGCGTGGCTCCAGGTTGTAAGACCTGAGAAGGTCAGTCCGATGATGCTCCTGAATCAAACTCCGGCAAATCTGTTGCGTCGTATCCGGCAGAATAAGATCCGGCAGTTTTCGCTGAGGCATGACCTCATGAAACAGGTTGCCCATGCGTTGATTGAGCATAGGGCCATTGCCGTTGGTAACAGGACGTTCTGCTGGTGCAGCACTGAGTATTTCCTCGATCTTCTCGGCCAGCACCTTGTGCTGCTTGGATCGTTCTTCGGCAATGATGGCTTCGACGACCTTTCTGAAGGTAGCTTTGTCACCCCGCATGCCGGATTGAACAAGGCGAATGAGTAAATCCGCTCTTGCCATTATTCATCTCTCATTCTTGTATACGATTATGCATCGACAAAGGCCCGCCCCCGTTCCCTTGTGCTTCTGATCCATGTATCGGGAATTGGTTCAGGTGACCGGGGCGGTCGTGCCCCCAAGCCAGATTCCACAGAAAATGGGTGACAAGTATCAACCCCCGACCGGCCCGATCGGCAGCAGCTCCGGGGCGTGGGTAAGCACGGTCAGGCGGGCGTTCGGCCCCTGCCGCCGTAATGCTTCTTCTACCGCCCAGTCCAGGGTGGGCGCGTGGGTGTGGCCGAGTGCCGCCTTTTCCTCTGGTGTGATGCCGGGCGAGTAGTTGATCACCGAGGCCTGCTCCCGGACCATGGCCCAGGCGATGGCGAGGGCGCAGGCGACCCCGTTGGTGAGGTGCCCGTCCCGGTAGGCGGTCTTGATGGCCTGCGACGGCCAGGCGGTAAACTCCAGGAGCTCGGTATGCACCGGGCTGACCCCTTCCGGTGCCGGTGTACAGACGATGATGGTGCCGCCCGGCTTGACCATACGCTGCCCCGGATACAGGGACTTGTGCGACTGCCAGAAATCCAGGTCGCAGGGATGGGAATTGGCCAGCACAATGTCCGGGGTCTCGTGGTACGGGACCCCGTAGAGCTCCCGTGCCAGCTTCACCCCCGCCTTGAATGCCGGGCGCATGGCTCCGTAGAACAGGCCCACCACATCGCCTGCGTCGTTCACCGCGTTGAAGATGGTGCGCAGGCCAACCCGGTCCGCCATGTCGTCCATATCGCGGCGCACCGGGTTGTCCTCGATGCCGAGATAGGAATCGCCCCCGCTCTCGCAGGAGAGTAGATGGGTCTCCGCGGTGGTGCGGTCGCCGCATACGCCCGGCTGGATGATCTTGGACGAGCCCGAAAACCCCGGAATGTGGTGGGGCACGATGGCACCCAGGCCGATCACCACATCCGCCTCGACCACCGCCCGGTTTACCAGCAGCGGCGTGCCTTGGGACGAGGTACCGAGGTCCACCAAGGCCTGGGGATCGCGCCATTCGTGATTGAAGACCCGGATACGCTCGAAGACGGCATCTCCCACCTTGACCCGCAGCTCAGTCTCCGTCATGTAGCGGTGGGTGCCCAGGGCCATGATGCAGCCAATATGGGCGTCTGGCACCCCGGCCGCGTGCAAGCGCCGCAGCAGTGCCGGCAGCATGCGATGCACGGGGGTGAGTCGGGTCGCATCGTCGCTGACGATAAGGACCCGGTCTCTGGGCTTGACCCAAACCTCCAACGGGGGTTGCGCAATCGGCGCGTCCAACGCGGCCTCGATGGCCGCATCCAGATCCGGCACCGCCCGACTGGGTTTCGGGCTGAGTACCTCGGCCAGATTCCGGTCCGGAACCTCCAGCGCATGGGGCTCGCCGCCGAAGGGGATCTTGAGAGTTGTCATGTGAGGGTCCATCCAATGTGCGATTGTTTCACTGTAAGTTTGCGATATTCGCTTTTCTCACACCAAGCCGCAAAGACACGAAGAATGCTTCTTTATTTCCGTTGTCCTCCCTCAATCCTTGTATCCCTTTGTGGCTTGGTGTCTTTGTGTGATGCTCTTATACCACTTAACTCTGGCACCTCGGGCAATAGAAGCTGGATCTTTGTCCGATCCGGCGCCGCCGGATGGGCTTGCCGCACCTGGGGCAGGGCTCTCCCGCGCGGCCATAGACCTTCAGGGACCGCACGAAGTAGCCGGGGCCACCGTCATCCCGCACGAAATCCCGCAGGGTCGTGCCGCCCTGGTCGATGGCGCTCGTGAGCACCCCCCGGATCTCAGCCGCCAGCCGCCGGTAGCGTTCGCGGCCGATTCGATTGCAGGGGCGCGCCGGGTGGATTCCCGCGCGAAACAGGGATTCGTTGGCATAGATATTACCCACGCCCACCACCAGATCCGCATCCATGATAAAGGTCTTGACCGCACATCGCCTGCCGCGGGCGCGCCCGTAGAGATAGTCACCGTCGAAACCGGACTCCAGCGGCTCGGGTCCCAGGTGCGCGAGCAGGGGATGGTCCGCGGGTGGCTCAGGCGTCCACAGAAAGACCCCAAAGCGACGCGGATCACGCATACGCAGGCAACTGCCGTCCCGTAGGCATAGGTCCAGGTGATCGTGTTTCGCGGGTGGGATATGGGATGCTAGCACCCGCAGGCTGCCGGACATTCCCAGATGGATCAGGATGGTTCCGCGCTCCAGCTCCAGCAGCAGATATTTGCCCCGACGCCCCAGTTCCAGGATGCGCTGGCCGCGGACTTGGTGCTCGGTATCCGCGGGCACCGGCCAGCGGAGGCGGCGTTCCCGCACCAACAGGCGGTCGATGCGGACCCCGCGCAGGTGGGGGGCGATCCCGCGCAAGGTAGTCTCTACCTCCGGTAGCTCGGGCATGCTGGACGCACTTGGTTTTTCGCAAAATCCATAAGTGAGGAGTATAACAAGCTCAGAGACAAGGACCTGTCGGCACAGCCCTAAGAGGCTGTCCATCCAGGACTTACTCGATGACAACCCGAGTCTGCGCGATATCCTGGATCAGCAGATTCCCAAGGCCTACCGTTTAGCACGATTGGTGGCCGTCAAAGAGACCGACCTGGACGAAGCCGCGTTTCCGGAGACCTGCCCATTTTCCTGGGACGAGATATGCGACGAGGACTACTTGCCCTAGGGCATGTTGACGTTTAACCTTCGATAGGTCCGGTTCCCCAAACAGCGCCAAACAATGCAGGATTGCTATTTGGAGCGTAGAATCGGCATGGCACAAGGAGAAATTTGTACATGCTTGACCAACTAACGTTACTCGAGCGGTTGGGTGTTTTCATCATACGAGACTTTATCGATATCCAACTTTGCCGGCAAATGCTGGCGGAGGCTCGGCAAGTAAAGAGATTCCATCCCGGCCTTGTTTCCGAAGAAAGAAAACTGGATGAAGACACTCGTAAGGTTCTGGTAACCAGGTTGTCCAAACCCGTTGTTCAAACCGTAGGAGGTAAACTAGGCGCGATCAAGCCGCAATTGGAAGCAAAATTCAAGGTGGAATTGGTCGATCATCAGGGACCTGATTTTCTGTTTTACCGAGAAGGTGGCTTTTATGGGCCACACAGAGACCGAGCGGGCGGTGATTCACAAAGGCGACGGGTTACTGTCGTCATCTTTGTCAATGGCGAACGACAGGCTGGAAAATCGGACGCTACAAAAATCGATGCCTACGAAGGCGGAAATTTGGTATTCTACAGCCTATTGGAAGGCGAGAGAGCCGCCCGGATCGGTTTATCCCTAAATGGTCAACCGGGCCTGCTGGTCGCCTTCGACAGTGCGGTGCTGCACGAGGTCAAGCCCGTGACGAGGGGCGATCGGGTGACGATTGCCACTTGGTTTTTAGGAGAATAGAAAAGGGCTTTCTTACGTGTCATGTCCGTGGAACAGGCGCTACATGAACACCCATGAACCGGATTTTTCAAGGTTCCCTAAGGTCTATCTTTATAGACGGCCTTTGAGGTGGAAACTGCTGGGGTAGCGAGATTTTCGATGTATATACTTGGCATTTCGGCCTATTATCACGATAGTGCGGCAGCACTGGTTGCGAATGGAGACATCTTGACCGCAGTACAGGAAGAGCGCTTTTCCAGGAAAAAACACGATGCGCGTTTTCCTGTCAATGCGGTTAAGTGTTGCCTAAAGGAAAACAAGATCAGCTTGAGCGATGTCGATGCAGTCGTATTTTACGATAAACCACTGGTCAAATTCGAACGCCTGCTTGAAACCTATTTATCGTACGCACCGAAAGGGTTCCGCTCGTTTTTAGCCGCAATGCCGATATGGTTAAAGGAAAAGCTCTTTCTAAAGACAACACTCAAAAGAGAGCTGGCCGAGCTCGGTGGGTGTGCCGTCCCGGATCTTCCCCAGCTATTATTTGCGGAGCATCACCAATCACATGCCGCATCCGCTTTTTTCCCCAGCCCCTATGAGAAGGCAAGTGTGATGTGCCTGGACGGTGTGGGTGAATGGGCGACCACATCGGTTTGGTTAGGCGATGGAAATCGATTGACACCACACTGGGAAATCGATTTCCCACATTCGCTGGGTCTCCTCTATTCCGCATTTACTTATTATACGGGTTTTAAGGTCAACTCGGGCGAATATAAGTTGATGGGTCTTGCGCCCTATGGGGAACCAAGGTACCTAGACCTCATTTACGATCACTTGTTGGACCTAAAAGAAGATGGTACCTTCCGTTTGGATATGAGTTATTTCAATTATGCGACGGGTCTGACCATGACCAATGCAAAGTTCCACAGGTTATTCGGCGGTCCGCCACGTAAGCCGGAATCGGAACTTACCCAACGTGAGATGGATATTGCACGTTCTATCCAGATTGTGACCGAAGAGGTCGTGTTGCGTTTGGCAAAGACGATTCAAAAAGAACAGGGCACTGATTACTTATGTATGGCCGGCGGTGTTGCATTGAACTGTGTTGCAAACGGTCGAATCTTACGCGAAGGCCCCTTTCGAGATATATGGGTTCAACCGGCTGCGGGTGACGCAGGTGGTGCATTGGGTGCAGCCTTAGCGGCGTGGTACGAATACAAAGATATGCCGCGCAAACCGAATGGCAGCGATGCTATGCAGGGATCTTATCTAGGCATGAAATATGCTGACGAAGCAATCAAGTCTTATCTGGATTCTGTCGACGCAAAGTATGAATACCTGAAAGATGGTTCACTCATGCCACGACTCGTTGGAATTTTAGAAGATGGAAAGGTCGTCGGCTGGTTTCAAGGACGCATGGAATTCGGGCCGCGTGCCTTGGGTGGGCGTTCCATCATCGGTGACCCGCGCAATCAAGAAATGCAATCGGTCATGAATCTAAAGATCAAATATCGGGAATCGTTTCGGCCTTTTGCCCCCGCGGTACTGGCCGATCGTGCCGACGATTATTTCGAAATCGATAAAGAACAGAAAAGTCCATACATGCTGATCGTTGCGCCGGTGAAACCGGAGCATCGGGTTCCTATGACCGAGGAGCAACAAGAATTATTCGGTATCGAAAAATTAAATGTACCCCGTTCGAATCTGCCGGCCATTACCCATGTGGATTATTCGGCTAGATTGCAGACCATACACAAGGAGACCAATCCACGGTTTTACAATCTGCTAACCGAATTTGACCAGCGAACGGGCTGTCCGGTGTTGGTGAATACCTCGTTCAATGTGCGTGGCGAACCGATCGTGGAAGACCCGGAAGATGCCTATCGGTGTTTTATGCGTACGGAAATGGACTATTTGGTATTGGAAAATTATTTATTGAAGAAAGAAGATCAGCCCAAATGGGAAAAGGACGATTCCTGGATGAGTGAGTTCGGGTTGGATTGAGTGCCATGTCTGCAATCGAACGGCTTGATCGGGAAGGGCTTAGAAAGTTCGGTCTAGTAACAGGCGCCATCGTCCTGGTCCTGTTCGGATTCTTGCTGCCCTGGATTTTCGGTCATGGGTTACCTCGTTGGCCATGGTATATTGCAGGTGCGCTTTGGGTGCCGGCATTATTATTACCCGACTTACTTAAACCCGTGTATATTGCTTGGATGCGGTTCGGTATGGTGTTGGGTTGGATAAATACGCGGATCATATTAGGTATTTTATTCTATATTCTATTTACTCCCACTGGTTTATTGTTGAAAGTATTGCGTGTTGATGCGATGCGACGGAAGTTGGATGCACGCATGAAAACATATCGTGTGGAGAGTAGAAAACAACTCCCTGACCATATGGAAAGGCCATTCTGATGTTAGAATTATTGAAAGATCTGTGGGCGTTTATGAAAGTCAGAAAGAAATTCTGGCTGGCACCGATTATCCTGACCTTATTGCTGTTGGGTACACTCGTAGTGTTATCGCAAGGTTCGGCCGTCGCGCCCTTTGTTTACACACTATTCTAAAGGTCCGGCAGCGGGCATGCTACTTGAAGATATGGGAAAAATTCGTAAAGCTGTATTCCCGGTAGCCGGATTAGGCACTCGGTTTCTTCCCGCAACCAAGGCCAGTCCGAAGGAGATGCTTCCGATCGTGGACAAGCCGCTGGTCCAGTATGCCGCCGAGGAGGCGGAGGACGCGGGCATTGACCAACTGGTGTTTATCACCGGACGCAACAAGCGTTCTATCGAAGACCACTTCGACAAGGCCTATGAGTTGGAGATGGAGCTCGAGAGGTCAGACAAGCAACAGCTGCTCGAGAGCGTTCGGACCGTACTACCGTCCAGGGTAAACTGCATCTATCTGCGTCAAACCGAGGCATTGGGTCTGGGCCATGCCGTCCTGTGCGCACAACCGGTCGTGGGGAAGGAACCCTTCGTGGTGCTGCTTGCCGACGACCTCATCCGCGGGAACGGCCAAGGTGTGGTTGAGCAGATGATGGAGACGTACGGGCGCTATGGCTGCAGCATTCTGAGTGTCATGGAGGTCCCGCAGGACGAGACCGACAAGTACGGTATCGTCGAGACGCGTCCCGGTCCGGACGGGGAGCTCCGCGTTGTCTCCATCGTGGAGAAACCCACGCTGGCGGATGCACCTTCCAATCTGGCGGTGGTGGGGCGCTACTTGTTGACGTCCGGAATCTTCGATCATCTGAGGCGGACCAGGCCCGGTGCCGGCGGCGAGATACAGTTGACCGATGCCATTGCCGCCTTGCTCGCCGAGGAACCCGTGATCGCCTATCCCTTTCGTGGTAAGCGTTACGATTGCGGCAGCAAGCTGGGATACCTGGAGGCGACGGTGGAATATGGCCTGGCGCACCCTGAGTTGGGGGCGAGCTTCGCTGACTACCTCAGACGGGTGGTACACTAAATGTCTTGTGCCCTTGTAATTGCAACTTTTGATTATGGAATAGTTTGGACCGCAGGGACGCAGAGGACGCAAAGAATGTGGAGGTTGAGGTGAGGGATGAACCACCGCGTTTTCCCTTCAAGACGGCCACAACGCCTCGGTTGAGCAAAAATACGTCGCCTTGGCGAATCGGTACGGTTCGTTTCACTCACCGCATCCTACAGGCTGTCCTTTGCACCTTTGTAGTTCAAAATACGCGCTTGCTTCACCATTGGCCCGATCAGGTCCCGAATGCCTGCCGAATGGCGTCGAAATCCAGAACTTCCAGATAGGCCACAATGCCCTCTTTGTCCTTGAGGCATTTTCCATCGACCTTGATCAGGATCTTGTTCGCCACCAGCAGGCTGATCTCCCACCTGTTGCTGTCCTTGTCGTGTTTGATCACTCCCGGCTGTCCGGCGTAGGTATAGCTTTCGGTGTCGGGGTCCATCTGAACCAACATAGGATTGGACAACATCATACCCATCATCGGCATCAGGGGTGAGTCGGCCGTGATGCCGATTTCCACCTCTGCGCCGTCAGCGCGAGAATAACGCCGTGACAGGTTGGTTCCCGCGATCATGGTCGCCATGCCGGTGGATCGGACCTGGGGCTCGTCCGCCTGCCAGCCCTCCCGGGGCTCCGGCAACAGCTTCAACAGGTCGCGGTTGATCTTCTCACGGATGCCGGCAACCGCGGACTGGATTGTCTGGATGGCCTTACGCAGTGCTCCGGAATCGTACTCCGCGCGAGCGCGGTCGAGCTGATCGGTAACCTCGTCCGCGCCGACCAGTGTCGTGGGGGTCAGAACCATTGCCACGATCAGGAGGGTGCATTTGGTCATGATCGCTTGCCTCTTGCGGCCCGGCATCATGGGGTGGGTAGAGATGGCACGACGGCGATTGCCATCCGGAAAGACGCCGCGCGGATCAGGAGAGTCAGGAGCAGGACTTCACAGCCGGCGCTTTGATTGGTACTCCCTAGGGGAATCGAACCCCTGTTACCGGCGTGAGAGGCCAGCGTCCTGGACCGCTAGACGAAGGGAGCGGAAGAATCCTGCAGAAGATAAAATCATACCCACTCTGAAATGGTATCTCAAGTCCGTTACAAGGTCGCGGAGCAGGTGGTAAAACGATCGTCTCCGGAATCCTGGAACACCAAGGGAAGGTCTACACGGAGATCGTCCCTGACGCCTCCAAGAAGCAGCTACAGGCTGCGATCCGGGGCCAGGTATCCCGCACAGCATCAGCCACTCGGACGGCTGGAGGGGCTACAATGGGCTGGTGGATGTGGGCCAATACCATTAAGTTAAACTACCGAAATTGTTCAACCCCCCATCGTTTTTGCCATCCATGGCACTGGATTCCGGTAATTCCTGCCGGAATGACGCGGTGGGAGCCGAACGAACCGGCCTCATAATCCTTCCCTAAAAATGAACAGCTATCTGGTCGCACCGGCCATCATGGCCGGATTGGGTTTGTTCTTCGCCGTCATCCTGGCGGTGGCCTACCGTTTCTTGAGGGTTCAGGAAGACCCGCGAATCGAAACTACCTTGGACCTGTTGCCCGGTTCCAACTGCGGCGCCTGCGGACAACCCGGCTGCCATGCCTTTGCCGTGAGCCTGGTTGCAGGTAAGGAGTCGCCGAGCCGCTGCACGGTGGCGGACTCCGAAGCGATCGATGCCATCGCCGAGCTGCTGGACGTGGACCCAGGGAAGCAGGAGCAGCGCGTAGCCCGACTCCACTGCGCCGGCGGTAAGGGCCAGGCCTATCAGATCGCCGAGTACCAGGGCTTCGAGGGCTGCAACGCCGCGGCCGTCGTCTCCGGCGGCGGCAAGGGCTGTTCCTGGGGCTGCCTGGGTCTGGGGGACTGTCGGACCGCCTGCACCTTCGATGCCATCGCAATGAACGACAATGGCCTACCCGTGGTGGACCTAAGCAAGTGCACCGCCTGCGGCGACTGTGTCGATGCCTGCCCGCGGGACCTCTTCGAGCTGACGCCCCTGAATCAACATCTGTTCGTCCAGTGCAAATCGCCTCTGGCCGGTGACCTGGCCCTTGCGCTTTGCAGCGTCGCCTGTGACGCCTGTGGACGTTGCGCGGCCGATGCGGCACCGGGACTGATTCGGATGGAAGACAACCTGCCCCTGGTCGACTACTCCGGCGGCGGCCCGGCCCTACCCCAAGCGGTGCACCGCTGTCCCACCGGGGCCATTCAGTGGCTTGAAGGCACGCAGTTTAAGGAGTAAGTCGACTTTCGATTGGCTACGGCTTTCGTGACATGAATGACTTTACCCGAAGGATACGTCACGAAATTCTTGGCCACTTTGGACTCAACACCTTCAAACCCTCCGAAACCAGACCCAGTGTAAAGGTCAGGAGTCCATTTCTTTCCCAACTTATAATCGATAAGCATTCGGGACCCGACAGTCCTATTCGTGTCTATTCGTGGTTCCCGATTCGCGTGATTCGTAGTTACAGATTCGTGTCGATTCATAGTTTTTATTTCCGGATTTTGTGTGTCGGCGTACTAAAGTGAGAATCCTATGCCCAGCTTCGCTAACAGTGCCTTGCGACTCCTGCGCCGTCTCCTCGGCGCCCCGACCCGCACGGCGGGTCCCTACGCCGGTGAGCTGACCGCCCTCGACGGCAACACCGCAGTAGCCGTCACCGAAGCGGCCATCGCCGAGCTCGCGGTGCTCGGGGCCTCCTTCCCGGCAGACGCAGCCGACGCGGCGTGGCGCACCGAACAACTGCGTCATGGCCGCAACCTGCTTGGGGACGTCCTAGGCACCCAGGGAGCAGAAGGCCCCCGCGGGGCATTGGCAGGGGCGCTGGGCCTGACCATGGGGGGAATCCGCGCCACGGCCTTCCTGGCCGCCCCCGATCTGACCGCGGCCCAAGACCTGCTGCGACTCGCGGCCGGGCGCCGCCTGCCGCTGGTGATCCATCTTGATAACCGCGCCCTGCCCGGTCATGCTATCGCCACGGGTAGCGGTCACGAGGCCTGTCACCTGGCGGCCGATTCCGGCGTTTTTGTGCCGTTTGCGGCGAACGTCCAGGAGGCGGTGGATCTTACCCTGATCGCCCGCCGGGTCGCGGAGGAGACCTTGACGCCGGGGCTGGTGGTCATGGACGGAGATCAAACCGCCTTGGCCATGCAAGAGGTGCGGCTACCCCCCGCCGAACTGGTCACCCGGTTTCTCGGCGCGCCGGGCGATACGACTCCGGCGCCCACCGCCACCCAACGGCTCCTGTTCGGCGACCACCGCCGCCGGGTTCCACGCTGGCACGACCCGGACCACCCGGTGCTCCTAGGGGCCCTGCAGCCCCCGGAGATCTGGGGCCTGGGCGCCGCGGCGGCCAGTGTCTATTTCGACGGCCAGGTGCGCTCCAGCCTGGAGCGTGCAGTCTCCGATTTTCGCCGCGAGACGGGCAGATCGTATGAACCGGTCTGTGCCTTCCGCGCCGAGGACGCCCGCATCCTCCTCCTGGCCCAGGGGGCCGCGGTCGAGACCGCCCAAGCCGTTGCCGAACATCTGCGCAGGACGGAACGCCTCCGGGTGGGGGTACTCGGCCTGCGTTGTCTGCACCCCTTTCCCGGTCCCGATCTGCTCGCCCACCTGGGGGTGGCAAAACACCTGCTGGTGCTGGAACGGGTGAGCACACATCTGGCGGACGACCCACCCCTGCTGCGCGAGCTGCGCGCCCTCTTCGACCGGTGCCTGGACGACACAAGTTCCGACGCCGATGCTCCACCGGGTCATCCGGCCCTGCGCGCTCAGGATCGACCCCGCGTGCGGTCGGTCGTCTACGGCCTGGGCGGCCTACCCCTGCGCGGGACGGACCTGATCCGGCTGTGCCGGGAGGCGGGTGATCTGGAAGGGTCCCAGACCTTTCTCGGGATGGAATTCACACCCCGGACCAGCGACTACCCCAAGCGCCAGGTCCTGCTGGACCGGCTGCGCCGCGATTATCCGCACGTCGCCGGACTGGGCCTGTGTGGCCGAGGACCCACGCCGGACCTGCGCCCGGCCGGCGCGCTCACGCTCGCCGTCCATCGCCGCTCCGGCCAGTGGGGCGAGGGTCTCGTGGCCGAGACGGCCGGATTCCTGCGCCGATTCGCGGGTGCTCACCTGCGCAGCCATCCCGCCCTATTCTCCCAACCCCTAGGGTCCTATTGTATCGACCGCTTTACCCTGAGCGAGCAGGCGCTACGCGATCCCGGTGCCTCCATGCCCGTCGATTTGGCCTTGCTCGCGGTAGATCCCGGCGATACCCGGATCGATTCTTTGGTCGACCTCCGGCCCGACGGCGCCCTGCTGTTGCAGGGGCCCGAGCAGGACGAGGCTCTCTGGCAAACCCTGTCTCCGACCCTGCAGCAGGCACTGCAGGATACCGGCATCGCCCTCTACGCCATCCCGCCATCGGACTCACCTTCCGAAGACCTGGTGTTGGGGGCCATCTGTGGCCTGCTGCTCGATCAGGGCTGGGTCGGGCTCGGCCCGCGCCGCCTGATCTCGATTCGGGACGCACAGCTTGCCGATGCAGGTCTGCCTGGCCGACAGACAGGCGACCCGGACCGAGAGGCGCGCAGCCGGCAGTTCCAGGCCGGTCTGGACGGCATCCGGCGTATCGACTACCAGGGGCTGCCGGTCTCGGAGTTGGCCCCACGCCCGCAGCAGGAGGCCCCGGCCTCGGTACGCCGATTCGGCACCATCGATGACGCCTATGACAGCCTGCCCCGCTTTTGGGACCAAGTGGGGGTCCTGTATCGGGACGGCGCGGCTTCGCAGCTCGCACCGGACCCCTACATGGCAATCGGGGCCATACCGCCGCTGCTGTCCGCATTCCGCGATATGAGTCCGCTGCGCGCGTCCCTGCCCCACCTGGACCCCGACCTGTGCACGGGCTGCGGGCGCTGCTGGAGCTACTGCCCCGAAGGCGCCTGGGGCGCAGTTGCCGCCACCCCGAGCGAGGTCATCGAGGCCGCCATTCCGGCAGCCGAGGCCGGCGCCCTGCGCCCCCTGGCCGGTAAGCTCGCGGAACGCATCGGCCACAGCTGCCGCGCCGGTGAGGCCAAGACCGCCACCCTGGAGGGTCTGGTGAGCGCCGCCTACGCCTGGTTCCAGGACCAGACGCCCCTGCCCGCAGCACGCAAGCAGAGTATGGATACCGCCGTCGAACGGCTGACCGCCGCGATCGGTTGCCTGCCGGTCGTCGTCGCCACGCCCTTCTTCACGGAGGCCCCCACGGATACTCCAGGCGCCCTGCTGTTCCTGGCCCTCAACCCAAACGATTGCAAAAGCTGCGGCATCTGCGTGCACGCCTGCGACGCCGGTGCCCTGCAGTCCGTCGCCCAGACCAGCGAGGAGTTGGAGCAGGCAAACCGAGTATTCAAGGCCTGGGAAAGGCTTCCCGAGACCACCCCAGCGCTCATCGACTTGGCCGCCGCCGATGAGCGAATCGGCCCCCTGCCGGCGGCCCTGCTCGCCCACCGCGCGGCCCGCGCCCTGGCCGGCGGCGACGGGGCGGAGGCCGGCTCCGGCGAACGCCTCGCCCTGCGTTTAGCCCTGGGCCTGGCCGTATCCCGCCAGGGACAGCGGCGCGCCGAATTCATCCGGGAGGTCAAGGAGGCCCACCAGGAGATTACGGCCCTGATCCGCTCCCTACTCGCCGACGCCTTGCCGGCGGACGACCTGGACGCCCTGGCGCGCGGTCTGGAAACAGTGAGCACCCGCCACGCGGACCTCGGCGCCTTCCTCGGTCAGGCCGAGGGTGCCATCGAGGGCGCGGTGGATGCCGCACGCCTGCGCCGGCTGGTGGAGCTGGCCCAAGGCTTGGGAACACTCGCCTGGCGCCTGGAAACCGGCCGTCAGGGCTTCGGCCGCGCCGGCTTAGGGCTGGTGCTAACCCCCGGCGAAGCGGCGAGCTGGGCCGGGGCCTTCCCCCACAATGTGTTTCAGGTCCCGGTCACCCTGGATGCTACCGGGGACGGCGCCCGGCTGGCGGCGGGGCTCTTGGAGGGCCAGTTGCGGCAGGCCCTCGAGGGCTTTGTCCTGATGCGCCGGGCGCGCCTCGAGATCGATAAGCCCATGGACGCGGCACGGCGCTGGGCCGACCTCGCCGATCTGAGCTGGCGCGATCTGACCCCCCAGGAAAGGGAGCGCTGTCCGAGCATGCTCCTGGTGGGCAACAACCGGGTGCTGGCGGGCGCGGGCCTGTCCCAGGTCGCTGCCCTGCTGGACGGCGAGCTGTCCCTGAAGATCCTGGTGCTGGCGGACCTGGACCTGGGCCTTTCCGGCCGCTCCAGCCTGGAATCCGCCTCGGCTCCGGTCCCGGACGCCGCGGCGGACCTAGGCCTGCTGGCGCTGGCCCGCCGGGATGCCTGTATCGTTCAAACCTCCCTCGGCGCACCGACCCACTTCCTGGAGAGCCTGGAGGCCGGGCTTGCGTTCGATGGCCCCGCCCTCTTCCACGTCCACGCCCCCAGCCCTGGGCGCCATGGGTTTCCCACCGACCAGACCCTGGAACAGGCACGCCTGGCCGTAGCGACCCGGACCTTCCCCCTGTTCCGCTACGACCCCAAGGCCGATGGCGTGTTCGGGACCCGGATCGAGCTCGGGGCCAACCCGGAACCTTCGGCAACCTGGGAGCGCGGGTCTATCCAACCGACAGACCGGCATCCCACCCCCACAGCGGCCAAGGAGGCCACACCCCCGGAAGACGAGGCCATGACACCGGCCCACTGGGCGCTCGGCGAGGCCCGTTTCCGCCACTGGTTTGAGCCCTTGGCGGAAGACGCCGCCGATCCCCTGCCCTTGGACGCCTACCTGGAGCTGTCGGAACGCGAACGCCGGGGCCGGACGCCCTACGTCTCCCAGGGGCAGCCACAGCGGGACCCGGTACGCTATCGGGTCGCCCCGGAGCTGGTCGAGGTCTGCCGGGAACGCCGCGACGCCTGGCGTCTGCTGCAGGAGATCGGGGGCCTGGTGACCCCCTTCACCGAGCGCGTCCGGCGCGAGGCCGAGGAGCAGGTGGCCGCCGAGCGGCAGGCCGAGCTCGCGGCCCAGGCCGCAGTCTACGAGCAGAAGCTCGCCGATCTGCGCGCAGAGCTGCAACAAGAGCTCCGCGGCGACATCCGGGAACGCCTGATGAATCTGGCCGGTTACCGTCACCAAGCCGGCGCGGAGCGACCTCAATGATGCGTAATGCCTAGCTTTGGGTGACAATGAACAGCCGCATACTCGGACAAAACATCTTACCGAGCGTATCGCTTGCTCCTGCATTGGTTCAGTTGTACGATCCTCGACCCATGGTATGGTTGTCGGTGAGTCCGGCTCGCTGTGAAAATTAGTGGGAATAACTAACATGAGAATTGACGTTGATTTGTCAGATGCCAAATTAATAGTAAGAAAAGGTGATACTGAATCGGATAGTGAATATGAAAATATTCTACTGGAATCCGATATAGTATCAGGTTGTAAGGATAGTAAAACTCCTACTGGTAAATTCAAAGCAGGCAAATTTATAAAGGATAAGACGAATGATAAATTTGGGCCTGTACCCTGGTCTAAAGATCCATGGGGCAATCCTTATGGACCCTATTTCTTACAAATACTAAACCTAAAAGGAGTATACACGGCATATGGTATCCATGGTACTCGTGGGGGTAACACATTTAATTTTGTGGCTCCACCAATACCACGATGGATGTTTGGTTGGTTCGTAGATGATGACACAGAAAAATATTCCTACTGTTCTCATGGCTGCATTCGTATTTCGAATAGAAACATAAAAAAGTTGTTTACTCTTGTGCTCAAAGAGAGGCAAAGAAAGCCGACAGGCGTTATTTACATTTATATCTCAAAGTAACTCAATCATGAGAAGACTCGTATTAACCATAACAGTAATTTTATTGCTGTCCATAAGTTTCTGGAGCGGTACAAAAACCGGGCGATATTTATCCAGTGTGGAAAGAGAGAACCTATATCCGTTTGAGCTGCGTAGCGTTTGGGTTGACAATCAACCAACATGTAATGATTATAATTCGCTCTCTAATGCTGAGAAGGCTATTTTTGTCGATATTGTTAAAGACAGTAAAAATCAAAGTTATGTCAGAATCGTATCTCTGCCGATTGAAGCTCAAGAAGGGAAGCTCATAGTTTCTATTCTAAACAATAATCAAGAGCAATTTATCGATGAAATATGGCTAGATTGCGAATAGTGAAAAGGAACCTTCATTGGTTCGACATCTTTAACTACAGAGAGCCTATTATAGCTTGCTGTAATCGTTCAGCCCCCATCTTGTCATTCCGGCAGGGATTGCCGAAATCCAGGTGCCAGGGACGGCAAAAACAGGGGGGGAGTAAACAATTACAATGATGCTATCGACACTCCGCCTGCGCCGCGGCTTCGCCCACGGAGTCCATCCCCACGAGCACAAGGTCCTGACCGCGGACCTGCCCACCCAGCGCATGCCCTTCGTGGACCGCTATGTGCTGCCCTTGGACCAACACCTGGGAGTACCTGCCAAGCCCGTGGTGACCCCCGGTCAGCGGGTGCGCCGCGGCCAGCGCATCGCTGCGCCCGGCGCCTTCGTGTCCACCAGTCTGCACAGCCCGGTCACCGGCTGGGTGCGGACCATCGGCCATCACCGCTACCCCGGCGGTCGCTTCAGCAAGGCCATCGAGATCGAGGCCGACCCCTACGCCACCCAACGCCTGGAGGGCGAGCCCCCGCCCGACTGGCACGCCCTGTCCCCGGACGGTTTCGTCGCGGCGCTGCAAGACTCCGGGATCGTCGGCCTGGGCGGGGCCGCCCTGCCCGCCCACGTCAAGTACTCCCTGCGAGAAGGCATCAAAATCAAGTACCTAATCGCCAACGGTGCCGAGTGCGAACCCTATCTCACCAACGACCACCGGGTCATGGTCGAACGCTCGGACCGCCTGCTGCGAGGCATCGAGATCCTCCGAACCAGACTGGGCGCCGCCGAGGCCATCATCGGCATCGAGCGCAACAAGCCCGATGCCATCGCTATCCTGGATCGGCAGCTCTGGCCCAATCAGCCGGTGCGCGTGGTACCCCTGCGGGTCAAATATCCCCAGGGCGACTCCAAGATGATGATCAAATCCCTGCTCGACATCGAGGTCCCGGCGGGCCTGCACGCGGCGGATCTGGGCATCATCATGAACAACGTCAGCACCATCGCCGCCATTGCGGACTGGTTCGACACCGGCATGCCCTACATTGACCGCATGGTCACCGTCTCCGGCCCCGGCATCGAGCGACCGTCCAATCTGATCGTCCCCCTGGGCACGCCAGTGCGGGAAGTGCTGCGCTACTGCGGGGGCCTGAGCGACGACACCCGCGAAGTCATCATGGGCGGCCCCATGATGGGCACTCCCATCGCCAGCCTAGATGCCCCCATCATCAAAAGCAGCTCCGGGATCCTCGCCTTCACCGCCACCGAGACGGCACGCCCCCAGGAATACCCCTGCATCCGCTGCGGACGCTGCCTGGAAGCCTGCCCCTACTTCCTCAACCCATCCCGCCTGGCCCGGCTGGCAAAATCCCGAATGTACGAAGAGATGAAACACATCCAGATCATGGAATGCGTCGAATGCGGCTCCTGTACCTACGCTTGTCCGTCGGGGATACCCATCGTACAGTTGATCCGTACCGCCAAGCGGGTGCTTCGTGGTCATAAACAAGGGTGAGCCCGGAGGTTAGGAGTGAACTTGTGAACCTCAATCTAGGCGGGCTTAAGGGCTAAAAACTCGTGAACTTCAAATGGGACCCCGTAAAAGCTGACCTGAATTCTCGAAAGCATGGTATAAGCTTTGATGAAGCTACTACGGTTTTCGGAGATCCATTTGCTATCACTTACGGTGACTCGTACCATTCACAATATGAGTTACGGTACTTGACATTCGGCACCTCGATCAAAAACCGTTTTCTGGTTGTATCGCACATCGATCAAGATGACAGTATTAGACTAATTTCCGCGCGACCCATGACAAGAAATGAGATTCGTAAATATGAGCAACATCACCGAAGATGATTTGAGGCCGGAATATGACCTCGATGCGCTAGGTAAGGGCATTCAAGGCAAGTACTACGAACGTTACCGCGAAGGATCCAATGTCGTAGTAATAGAACCTGATCTAGCTAGGGAATTTCCCAATGCTCAAGCTGTTAACAATGCTTTACGGAAACTTCTTGAACTCCAACAAGTTCACATGACCGTCGAGTAGTAGCCGTCAAGCCCCGCGTGATTACAGACTCGTTTTTGAACAGATCAGGTTGTTCTTTAATGTTCATAGTCCTTCTGATGGTGGAAACCTCCGCCTTCAGGCGGCTAAACTTCCGGTTTGAAAAAGACATGGTGCTTTAGCATCATTGTGATGAAAAACTACAGCCGAGTCAGACACACCGTTTTTTACCACCGATACCATCTAGTGCGGATCACGAAGTATCGTTATCGGGTGATGAATTATGAGATTAAGAAACGGGTGCGCGAGTTGGTTGCGCAAGCTGCGGAGGAGGTTGGAGTAAAGATTCTCAAGGGTGTGGTATCGAGCGACCATATCCATATTTTCGCAGAAATACCTCCCCACATCCCAGGAAGCGATTTCGTGAAAAGAGCGAAGGGTAAATCGTCGCCTAAGATCCAACAAGAATTTCCGCCGTTGAGGAAGACGTACTGGGGTCGGCATTTTTGGGCCCGGGGATATTTCAGCGCCACCAGTGGAAATGTGACCGATGATGTGATTAACGACTATATCAATCATCACAGTGAAGGGAAAGAACCGCAAAATGTATCGCGCATCCGTCTCGAGTAGCTTTAGCTTGACAT
>NZ_FLUY01000293.1 GCF_900092655.1 Candidatus Thiosymbion oneisti | reverse complement strand
CGGGCACGGTCGTGGCCTGCCTTCATTTCAAAACAGGCCTCGTAGCCGAGGGCATTGACCAGCCAAGGCTGACCGCCAGTCTGCTCGAAGACGTACTCGATCACCCCGGCCTCGAACACCTGCCCGGTCTCTTCGGTGTGCTGGGTATAGAGGGTAGCGACATCTTCGTGGCTGAAGTTGCCCAAGCGTAGGGATTTGGATTTGATGTTGAAGGCGCTGCCGCCGGTGATGATCTGGTGGTCACCGTCATGGATACGATAATCCCGCACATCCCGCACGCCGCACAACAGAACCGTCTGAGGAAAGGCCTGGGGACGATCCGGGTAGCCGGCCCGGATCTGGCGCAGCAGCGAGATCAGGGTATCTCCCACCAGGCT
>NZ_FLUY01000074.1 GCF_900092655.1 Candidatus Thiosymbion oneisti | reverse complement strand
GGGTAGTGGATAAATTCTAAATGCTGAAGTCTGCCAACCCCTCCCTCGTCATTCCGGCAGGGATTGCCGGAATCCAGG
>NZ_FLUY01000271.1 GCF_900092655.1 Candidatus Thiosymbion oneisti | reverse complement strand
GGTAAACTTATAAGTGAAAAAGTAGAGCGATTCATCTTTTTGATCCCCTCTCCCCAACCCCTCTCCCGGCGGGAGAGGGGGCATAGTAGCCAGTACCGTTGGTCATGTTATCACTTATACATTATCCACTACCTATTATCGGAATGACGGAGGTGGGGGCTGAACGGTTACCATATTTCTAATGACCACGGGCATCGCGCCGCAGCATGTCGCGGATGCCGCGGACAGCCTGGCGGGTACGATGCTCGTTCTCGATCAGGCCGAAGCGCACATGGTCATCCCCATACTTGCCGAAGCCGATCCCGGGTGAGACCGCGACCTTGGCCTCCCGCAGCAACTTCTTGGAGAACTCCAGCGAGCCCAGCTCCCGGTAAGGCTCAGGAATCGGCGCCCACACAAACATGGTGGCCTTGGGCTTCTCGATCCGCCAACCCGCCGCCGCGAGCCCGTCACACAACACATCCCGGCGGCGTTGGTAGCGATCACGGATCTCGGCCACGCAGTCCTGAGGGCCCTCCAAGGCGGTGATGGCTGCCACCTGGATCGGCGTGAAGGTCCCATAGTCCAGGTAGGACTTGATCCGCGCCAGGGCGGCGATCAGCTCCCGGTTGCCGCACATGAATCCGATTCGCCAGCCGGGCATGTTGTAGCTCTTCGAGAGCGAGAAGGACTCCACCGCGACCTCCTCGGCGCCTGCTACCTGGAGGATCGAAGGGGCCCGGTAGCCGTCGAAGACGATATCCGCATAGGCCAGGTCGTGAATCACCCAGATGCCGTGCTCGCGGGCGATGGCGACGACCTCTTCGAAATAGTCGAGATCCACGCAACGGGTGGTGGGATTGCTCGGGAAATTGAGGACCAACAGCTTCGGCTTGGGCCAGGAGTCCTGGATGGCCTTGCGTAGCTCATCGAAGAAGTCCATCCCCGGCACCATGGGAACATGCCGCACGTCCGCCCCGGCGATGATGAAACCATAGGGGTGAATGGGATAAGCGGGATTGGGTACCAGTACCGTGTCGCCGGCCCCCATGGTCGCCAGGGCGAGGTGCGCCAGACCCTCCTTGGAGCCGATGGTCACGATCGCCTGAGTGTCCATGTCCAGCTGTACATCATAACGCCGGCGGTACCAGTTGCAGATGGCGCGGCGCAGGCGCGGGATGCCGCGCGAGACCGAGTAGCGGTGCGTATCCCTGCGCTGGGAGACCTCCACCAGCTTGTCCATGATATGCGGCGGTGGCGGTTGATCCGGGTTCCCCATGCCGAAATCGATGATGTCCTCCCCCCGCGCCCGCGCCTCCGCCTTCAGCTGATTGACGATGCTGAAAACATAGGGCGGCAGACGCTTGATGCAGCGGAACTCGTGATGGGGCACGACGATGGACTCCTGGCAGGAAACGGCACAATCAAATTAAGAGGAGTGTACCGCCCCGGATGCAGGTTTCAAACACACCGGCTACACATGCCGGATGGGCGTGTGCGAATTTCGGTAGCAATCCTGAATGATTCGGCGTTGTCCGGGGAGGATCTAATGTGTTGCGTTCGACGCATAAAGGCTCGCTGATCTCGGTAGCATCAGTGCCTGCATCTTTTTCTCGTTCCCACGCGCTGCGTGGGAACGTGGTGGCTCCGCGCCGCGGAGTGTTTCAAGCCGGTGTCCTCCATTCGGTCGACGCGGGTTCCATTCCCTCCAGGCCCCGATAATTCCGCGCATGGGATTAACACCAATGCCCCGGTTGATCCACTTCCCGGCGTTGGTCCGGGGGGTTAGGAGTGGTCTCCTTTTTGTCTTCCCGCTTCGCCCTTGTGTGTTGCCTGGTCGGTACTGCCCCAACCGCCGCCACCCGGTGTCTCGATCCGCAGGCAGTCCCCGGTGGCTACCTCCAGGGCGACCTTTCCCGGTAGCTCGTGGCCGTTGAGCAGATTCCGGCCCGTGCGTCCCGATCCGCCGCCGGCAGCACCCCAGGGGGCATGGCGGCGGCGTTCCGTAATCAGGGAGATATCAGTGGGGGAGAGAAATTCCAGCTCTCGCACCAGTCCGTCGCCGCCGGCCCGCCGCCCCGGTCCGCCGGACCCGCGGCGCAGGCCATACTTTGTGATCCGCAGGGGAAAGCGGGTCTCCAGCACCTCGATCGGGGTGTTCAGGGTGTTGGTCATGTGGGTCTGTACACCTGAGTGTCCGCCACCCATCGCCCCGGCCCCCATGCCGCCGCCGATGGTCTCATAGTAGTCCCAAGCGGCACCGCCCATAGCCAGGTTGTTCATGCTGCCGTGACTGGCCGCCGGGACGCGCTCGGGAACCGCCTGGGCCAACGCCCCCATAACGAGGTCCACGATGCGGCTGCTGGTCTCCACATTGCCCGCCGCCACCGCGGCCGGGTAGCGGGCGTTGAGCAGACAACTGCCGGGGGCCACCAGACTTACCGGCCGCAGACTGCCGGCACAGGCGGGCGTCTGGGCCGGCATGAGGCAGCGGAATACATAGAAGACGGCCGCCGCGGCGACCGCCAACGGACAGTTGATGTTGCCCGGCACCTGCCCCGCCGTGCCCGCAAAATCGACCTCAGCGGTTCCGTCCCGCATCCGAACCCGGACCCGAATCCGGATATCCCGGTTTCCCTGACCATCGTCGTCCATCCGATCTTCGAAGCCATAGGTGCCGTCCGGGATGGTCCTGAGGGCGCCTCTGGCCAGGCGTTCACCATAATCGTTCAAGGCCGCCAGGTCGGTTTGGAATACCTCGGGGCCGCGCCGGGCAACGAGCTCGCCGAGCCGGGCCAGGCCGGCCCGATTGGCGCTGATTTGGGCGTAAAAATCACCCCCAGCGTCTGCCGGGTTGCGGGTGTTGCCAGTGATGGACGCCAACAGCTGCTCGTCGAGGGAGCCGCGCCGCATCAGGTGCACAGGCGCGATGATCTGCCCCTCTTCATGGATCGAACGGGAGATGGGCATGGAGCCTGGTGCACGCGCCCCGATGTCCGCATGGTGGGCCCGATTCACCACGAAGGCAACGAGCCGGCGGTCGGCAAAAAGGGGGGCGATGACGGTCACATCCGGCAGATGGGTCCCACCCAGAAAGGGGTCGTTGAGGATCACTATATCGCCCTCATCCCACTGCATGGCAGCGACCACGGAGGCCATGGCAAAGGCCATGCTACCCAGATGGACCGGGATGTGGGCGGCCTGGGCGCAGAGCTTGCCGGCGCGATCGAATACGGCACAGGAGAAATCGAGCCGGTCGCGGATATTGGGGGAAAAGGCGGCGTTGCGCAGCACCGCCCCCATTTCGTCACAGACTGCCTCCAAGCGGCTGGAAAAGATGCTGAGTTCTATAGGGTCTAATGCCGGGGGAGCCAAGGGTTGCCTCCGATTTACCGCGCAAGAAATCGTTCGTACAAAAGAACGGCATAGGGGACACCCAAATCGGCAAGGGACTGGATGCTGGTAAGGCCGGCAGCCGTATCCGCTTTAGCGAGTCGGTGAAGCTTGTCGGCAGAAACCGCTGGCGCACCCTTCTTGAGTATGTCGCAGGCTGCGGCAATCAGCGCATGAATCCGCTGTTCCGTGACGCCGCCGGATCGCTTGAGTGGCTTATCTGGCTCCATACGGATATTCCAGTCGATGGTACGCGCTGCACCCTGGGTAACCTCGGTTCCCGTGTGCTGCCTGGCGTAGTAGGCCCATTCCAATGCCATTAAGTTAAGCGTTATCGACGCGGTTTGTGATCGATCGTGCGCTGTTTTTTTCGCCCTCACCCCAACCCCTCTCCCGCCGAGGGTGTCGTAAA
>NZ_FLUY01000152.1 GCF_900092655.1 Candidatus Thiosymbion oneisti | reverse complement strand
TTTTATAGTCTCTAAAAAACTTCAGTCCGCCGAAGGCGGATAGAGGTTAAAAACCTCCATCTTCAGATGGATTCTCTTCAGTCGGCGGTT
>NZ_FLUY01000021.1 GCF_900092655.1 Candidatus Thiosymbion oneisti | reverse complement strand
AAACATTATCCTGGAATGATTTAGGACTTTCAGTCCAGGGGGCAACCTATGCACTTTAGTGCATAGTGGTTGAGTCACCACAGAGGCACAGAGAGCACGGAGAAATCAGAGAATTTCTTCGTGCTTTCTCCATGCTCGTCAGGTCTGAAGAAACATTCCTCGGTGTATTCTCTGTGCCCTCTGTGTCTCTGGTGCGCCAGGAGAAGCCTGGTTAGTCTAGCAATCTGAAAGGAGGTTGCCATGTGAATTGCTGATAGGCATG
>NZ_FLUY01000189.1 GCF_900092655.1 Candidatus Thiosymbion oneisti | reverse complement strand
CAATCATGACTGAAAACCCCTTTGATTGATTTTGTAGATGAGTTATTCTACTCTAGCATTTAAAAAATACCACTACCA
>NZ_FLUY01000049.1 GCF_900092655.1 Candidatus Thiosymbion oneisti | reverse complement strand
GGACCAGGTAGCCGCTAACGACGGCGCACCTGGGGTGGATGGCGTTCGGATACCGGAACTCGAGACCGCCCCCGGCGGGGTCGAACGGTTTCTGGAAGACC
>NZ_FLUY01000054.1 GCF_900092655.1 Candidatus Thiosymbion oneisti | reverse complement strand
CAGCTCCTCGGTGCTGATCGGCGTTGGCGGTTAGCCTACCGAGGCGCTTAATCGACGCTGGAGCGTCAGATCCCTCCTCCGTCGGGA
>NZ_FLUY01000965.1 GCF_900092655.1 Candidatus Thiosymbion oneisti | reverse complement strand
TCCCAGTTCGGCATAAGTCCGTAGTATTTCATTAACTACTCACGCCCCCCTGAAAAGCTGGATTTTTCAAGGTCCCCA
>NZ_FLUY01001012.1 GCF_900092655.1 Candidatus Thiosymbion oneisti | reverse complement strand
TTGCGTATACACGGGAACCGAACCTGCCGGCGGTCCGGCGTTATCCGGTGCGGCCCACAAGGCGTCTGCTCTGACCGTTGCCGACAGCTGGTCATTGGGTG
>NZ_FLUY01000617.1 GCF_900092655.1 Candidatus Thiosymbion oneisti | reverse complement strand
TGCTCACCGAACCCTTGGGCGGACGCCGTAAGGTCAGTGTACGTTCCACCAAAACGGCGCTTGATCTGGCCGAAGAGATCAAAACGCTGCGGGATGTCGATTATGCCAATGCCGAGCGGGTGGTCCTGGTGTGGGACAATTTGAATACCCACACCCCGGCCTCGCTGTACAAAGCCTTTCCACCCGCGCAAGCGCGGCGGTTG
>NZ_FLUY01000035.1 GCF_900092655.1 Candidatus Thiosymbion oneisti | reverse complement strand
AAGGTTTCATGACGCTGGAGCGTCTGGATTTGCTCCCACGCTGGAGCGTGGGAGCCAGAGGCTGATTTGTGGGGATACTTCAG
>NZ_FLUY01001874.1 GCF_900092655.1 Candidatus Thiosymbion oneisti | reverse complement strand
ATCTCGATGATGACCTGTTTGATCGCGCCGTCCTGGGTCTTTATCCGGGCGGAAAAATCCAGCCGATACACGGTGAACGAGCGATTTTCCAACGCCATGGAGGTTTCCTGTGGAAGAAAATCCAGCGCCATGATCTCCTCCTCCAGGATGGTCGAGAGGATTAGGATGGCGATCTCGTTATTCTGCATAAGATACTTGAATACGACATCGTAGATTGGATTGGCAATTTGCATTGAGTTTCACCTCGAGCTTCGGAAATCTGCCCTATCTGACCGATCCGATTTCATCACTTGCGGATAAAAAATGTGGTAGTGGTAAATTTTCAAGTGGTAGAAATTCAGAACGACCAGCGACTGCCGGATATTCCCACTTGAAACTTACCTATTACCCTCACCTACTACCCGATTGGTATCAAGGTTTTCCGATCAGGGCAATCAGTTTTGCCCGGACCTCGGCTAATTCGGAGGCAGCGGCCTGTCCCTTGCGACTCGCCTTGCGCGCAACCCAATCGAGGGATTTCACCTGATCGGCCAGCGCCACACTTGGGGGATTACCGGCGATCAGCACCTCGAACGGATAGCCTTTGATCCTTGTTGTCATAGGACAACAGAGCATCAAACCGGTTTTACCGTTATAGGTTGCCGGGCTGAGCACCAGGGCGGGCCGGTGTCCGGCCTGTTCGTGGCCTGCTTGCGGGTCAAAGCCCAGCCACGCAATGTCGCCGGCCTCAGGCAGGTAGCGGCGAGCCATCGGTTAGAGCGCCTCGTTACCGACCGCCGGGCCAGTGCTGACTTCGGCGTGCAAGTTGTCCGAGGTGATTCCGGCCAGCAGCTGCGCAAGATCGTATTCACGTGGGTGCACTGGCTCAATGACGATGTGTCCGTCTTCTGCGCGCACATCTACCGGGTCGTCCAGGTAAAGGCCGGCGGCTTCCATCACGGTGGCGGGGATGCGCACCGAGGCGCTGTTACCCCATTTTTTCACGAGTGTCTGCATTGTGAGTCCTGCGAGTATCTATGATGTAGATACTGTACAAGACCTCGGGAGGCATTACAACGAGGCTCGAAAATCTCTGCGCCCGGCTCATCCCTGTCCGGGTAGGGGTAGCTCGTAGGATGCGGTGAGCGCCTGTCTGCGTGCAGGGACGCACGGGCAGGCAGCGAACCGCATCTTTAGGATAGCCCGTGCCCAACATCCCCATCTGCGGTTGGTTGGCCGCGGGACAGTTTGAACCGGAATTGAGCCCCCACCTCAGCTGGTGGGCCTGGACAACGACCTGATCCGGTCCACCTTCGCATTGCCGCCCGCGGCCCTGAAGAAGGCCCAGGTCGGGTAGAAGGAAGACGTAGGGTGGGCTGTGCCTACCGGGTAGGCGCCGTATTGGTGGGCACAGCCCACCCTACTTCGTACCTTCATATCAGCTGTAAACCAGGCCCGGCAGCCAGGTGGCGATCTGCGGCCACAGTGCCAGTGCCCCCAACATCAGCAATTGGATGAGGATAAAGGGAATGGCACCGCGGTAGATGTGGCCGGTCTTGACCTGGGGCGGTGCCACCCCACGTAGGTAGAACAGGGCGAAGCCGAAGGGCGGGGTCAGGAAGGAGGTCTGCAGGTTGATGGCGATCATCACCCCGAGCCACACCGGGTCCAATCCCATTCCTAGCAGCACCGGCCCCACGATCGGGACCACCACGAAGGTGATCTCGATGAAGTCGAGGATGAACCCGAGCAGGAACATCACCAGCATCACCAGGGCAACGGCGCTTAGGGTACCGCCCGGCAGCCCGCTGAGGAGCTCGGTCACCAACTCATCACCCCCGAAACCGCGGAACACCAGGGAGAACAGGGCCGCGCCGATGAGGATGAGGAAGACCATGCTGGTGACATTGGTGGTCTGAACCATCACCTCCCGCAGGGTCCCGAGGTCGAGTCGGCGGCGCGACCAGGCCAACAGCATGGCCCCCACCGCCCCCACGGAGGCGGCCTCCGTCGGCGTAGCCACGCCCCAGAGAATGGAGCCCAGCACCGCCACGATCAGCAGCAAAGGGGGCAGGAGCACCAGGAGCACCCGTCGCCACAGCACGCCCGGCGCGATCGTCCGCTCGGATTTGGGGATGGCCGGCACGGCCTCAGGACGCAGCCAGGCCACCCCGAGCAGGTAAAGCAGGTACAGCAGCACCAACACCAGCCCAGGGATGAGGGCGCCGACGAACAGGTCCCCGACCGATACCGTCTCCGGTGCGAACAGTCCCATATCGAGTTGGGCCTGCTGGTAGGCAGCGGAGAGCACGTCACCCAGGAGCACCAGGACGATGGACGGCGGGATGACCTGACCCAGGGTTCCGGAGGCGCAGATGGTGCCCGCGGCGATCCCCGGGCTGTAGCCGCGCCGTAACATGGTGGGCAGGGACAGCAGACCCATGGTCACCACGGTAGCGCCCACGATCCCGGTGCTGGCCGCGAGCAGCATCCCCACCAGGGTCACGGAGATCCCCAGACCACCGCGCAAGGGTCCGAACAACATGGCCATGGTGTCCAACAGGCTCTCCGCCACCTGCGAGCGTTCGAGCATCACGCCCATGAATACGAACAGGGGCACGGCGATCAGGGTCTCGTTGGTCATGACCCCGTAGATCCGGTTGGGAAGGGCGGCGATGAAGGCCGGATCGAACAGACCGAACCAGTTTCCCACCAAGGCGAAGACCAGCGCCGTCCCGCCCAGGGACAGGGCCACCGGATAGCCGGCCAGGAGCACCAGGCCCACCCCCAGGAACAGAAACAGGGGCATGAGCTCAAGCATTGCCGTCGTCCTCGTCCGGCGGGAGGATCCCCTGGACACCGGCCAAAGAGAGCCCGGTACGCAGAATCCAGGCCAACCCCTGGATCAGCACCAGGGCCGGCATGACGATCATCAGGGTCTTGAGCAGATAAACGGCGGGAATGCCTCCCGCCTCCCGCGAGCCTTCCATGACCTCCCAGGACTTGCGTACATAGTCCCAGCCGACCCAGGCGATGAAGATACAAACCGGTATCAGGAGCAGCAGCGTACCCAGGAGGTCCACCCAGGCACGTCCCCGCCGGGACAACTTCTGATAGAAGATATCCACCCGCACATGGCCGTTACGCCGCAAGGTATAGGCCGCCCCGAGCGTGAACAGGGCGGCGTGCATGTAGGTCACCGACTCCTGCATGGCGATCCAGCCCAGATCGAAGGCGTAGCGCAGCACCACCACCAGGAAGGCGATCAGTACCATGAAGAAGGAAAGCCAGGAGACGAGGCGCCCGGTCCGGTCGGCGACCGCTTCCAGGGCGGCAACCAGGGAGCGCAGGGTAACGCCGTTCCCTGGGGGCGACACGCGCTTAAGTCTCATCGGCGGTCTCGTTGATAAGCGTGCGCCGGGGAGTCAGACGGGACATATTCTGGGTTGGGTAAAGATGCGCCGCTGTGGCGGTGCCCACGTCCGACACTAGGATCCCGTTTCTGCATATTTTGCACGTAACCCGTAGGGCGGGAAAGCGTAGCGTATCCCGCCTTCAACCGTTCACCACATCATCGATGCGGTTCGTGCCTCCTCGGGATGCCATCCTGTAAGACCTACCGTGCTCATGGCATCATCGATGCGGTTCGCGCCCCCGGCAGTCCCATCTTGAAGGATCTCCTGCGCTCACCGCATCCTACGGGATTTGCCCGACCTACCAGCTGAACAACACCCACTGGGGTAACGCATTGTTCCAGACCCGATCCCTGCGGGCATCGAGTTGGCCGTCTCCCGTGGTGTCCAGGAGATAGTAGGGGGGGCCGACCTGGGGCTGCACCTTTACCATATAGAGCCGACCGCGCACCCGATACTCGTAGATGGTGTCCTGCCCGGTCTCGATGATGGTGACCTGGGGCTCCACCGTCTCGCCCTGATAGGCCGGAGGCGGTAGCTCGGGCGGCTCCGGGTAGGCCTTGGGCCCGGTTCCGCTGTGGACCGCCGCCGGCAATGCGGCGGTAGCAATGGAGGCGGCGGTAAGGATCAATCGTTTCATCTGGCGTGCGGTCCCGGTCGGCTTGGAAGAAGGTATGTTAATGGAAAGGGGAGGGGATTGCCCATCGAAAAACCGAACCTACAGGGCGAACGTCCATCAAGCCTCCCGAAGAAGATCGGTGCCTTTTGCGACACCCTCGGTGGGAGAGGGGCGAAGCTCGTAGGTTGGGCAAAGCCGGTAGGATGTGGTGAGCGCCTGCCTACCGCCCCAGGGACGCCTGCCTGTGCCTGCCTGTGCGTCCCGCACGCAGACAGGCCGGTACGGCAGACAGGGGGCAGGTAGGCAGCGAACCGCATCTTTGGACGGCGGTGTGCCCAACAAATCATTTAAATATTAACCACTACCCCCCAGAGAGTTAGCCAAGGAGCATCTGCGTCGGATGATCCGGTAGTGGCTCAGTTCGCGAAAAAACGGAAATTGCG
>NZ_FLUY01000781.1 GCF_900092655.1 Candidatus Thiosymbion oneisti | reverse complement strand
TGCTCATGCGGGTGGTCCCGCTCGGTCAGCAGGTCTTTGCGCGGCGCTGTAAAGTCGAAATCGGTGTGGACGAAGGCCCCGGA
>NZ_FLUY01000526.1 GCF_900092655.1 Candidatus Thiosymbion oneisti | reverse complement strand
CTCATGAAAATCAAGCACATCAGGCCCATGCAGCAGTGGCTACGAGTTTCCGAGACACTCCGCGGCGCGGAGCTTCCGCGTTCCCACGCGGCGCGTGGGAACGAGAGAAATGATGAGTTAGCTCAATTGAGAACGCTCCCTAGTACAGCTGCGTACAAAAACCGGAAACAAGAACCACGAATGGACACGAATGTCACGCTCGTTCCCACGCTCCAGCGCCCGCCTGTGCGTCCCTGCACGCAGACAGGTGGGAACGGCAGCTTGTCCGCTCCAGCGGACGCAGCTCCTCGGTGCTGATCGGCGTTGGCGGTTAGCCTACCGAGGCGCTTAATCGACGCTGGAGCGTCAGATCCCTCC
>NZ_FLUY01000385.1 GCF_900092655.1 Candidatus Thiosymbion oneisti | reverse complement strand
CTATGCTGCCCAGTTTAGAAAAATTGTGTTGCCCCGTCCCATCAGGTCTGAAAACCCAGTAATACTTTCACAGTCTCGCTGCGTGGGAGCCTGGTTGCTCCGCGCTGCGGAGAGCATCGGGCCGGTGTCCACCATTCGTATACACGGGAACTAAACCTGCCGGCTGTCCGGCGTTATTTGGTGCGGCCCAGAAGGCGTCTGCGCTGAGCGTTGCCGA
>NZ_FLUY01000544.1 GCF_900092655.1 Candidatus Thiosymbion oneisti | reverse complement strand
CGGGCACGGTCGTGGCCTGCCTTCATTTCAAAACAGGCCTCGTAGCCGAGGGCATTGACCAGCCAAGGCTGACCGCCGGTCTGCTCGAAGACATAATCGATCACCCCGTCCGCGAACGCCTGCCCGGTCTCCTCGGTGTGTTGGGCATAGAGCCCGGCGACATCCCCGTGACTGAAGTTCCCCAGCCGCAGGGATTTCGATTTGATGTTGAAGGCGCTGCCGCCGGTGATGATCTGGTGGTCGCCGCTATGCATGCGGTAATCCCGTACATCCCGCACCCCGCACAAGAGCACTGTCTGCGGGAAGGCGCGCGGACGATCCGGATAGCCGGCGCGGATCTGGCGCAGCAGGGAGATCAGGGTATCTCCCACCAAGGCATCCACCTCATCCAGGAGCAAGACCAGGGGCCTCTCGAGCCCTCGGCACCAGCGACGCAGCCCTTCCCGGAGCAGACTGCCGGCAGAGTGAGTGGCAATGATCTCCTGAGCAATTTCCGGCAGGAGCCGATCGGCCAGGTATTCATCGGCACTGGCGACCAGGGCGTCCAGGATGATCCGCATGCCTGCTTCCAGGTTCCCCCGCACCGCCTGGGCCGGCTCCAGGTTTACATAGAGGGCCGTGTAATCCTGTTCCGCATTGAGCTGCGCCATCAAGGCTAACAGGCAGCTGGTCTTGCCGGTCTGGCGTGGGGCGTGGAGGACGAAGTAGCGTTCCTCCTGGATCAGACGCCGGATTTCTTCCATATCCCAACGCGATAGCGGGGGAATGTTGTAATCTTTGTCCGGCTTTGTCGGGCCGGCGGTATTGAAGGTCTTCATGTTCGAGATCCTGGAGGCTGGACTGGGCCTACCGATTGGGACTGCCGCTCCTCGGCCAGTGCCAGGAGGGCGTGGATTGCCGCTACCACTAATGCGGATCCTCCTTTGCGCCCGTCGGTAAGGATCCAGGGGACCTCCGTGAGCTTGCTCAAGGCCGCCTTCGACTCGGCCGCCGAGACGAATCCCACGGGCATCCCGATGACGAGGGCCGGCCGCACGCCCTCCGTGCGTACCAGGCGCACGATCTCCAGCAAGGCGGTCGGCGCATTCCCCACTGCTACCATGCCGCCATTGAGTAGGCCATGTTCATGGGCCTTGCGCATGGACTGCACGGCGCGGGTGCTGGCATCCGCTTGCGCCCGGGCGATGATATCGGGGTCACTGATGAACTGGTGTACCTGGATACCGAAGTGGGCCAGGCGCGCCTGCGATAGACCCACCCGGATCATTTCCACGTCCGCCACCACCGGACTGCCGGCCAGGACGGCGGCGACGCCGGCGGAGACTGCCTGGGGATGGAAGCGGGTCAGGCCGTTGAAGTCGAAATCCGCGGAGGCATGGATCATGCGCCGCACGATCGTCCACTGGTGCGCGTCATAGCCATGGGGACCGGCCTCTCGATCCACGGTGGCAAAAGAGTCATGCTCAATCCGCCGGCCGGTTTGGGTCGCTTGTTCGGTAATGGTTTTGGGCATAAGTTTTTCGATGTACCTTTGTTCAAATCTCTTTGGTTCTTTATGGATTCCGGACCGCTTTGGAGTGCGCCGGCAAAACGGCGCGGCTCGAGCTAACCTCAGCCACGGGGGATACCAGCGGCGTTGGTCGGGAATCCGGGCACTTAGGCTCGACCCGCGCCGCGGCGACGGCGCTTTCCCCTGGCCGCGACACCTTGGCCGGGAACGGATACCTCGCCAAATCCAAAGCGGCGGCAGGATGGTGCCACTTGGCCGACCCCCGGCTTAGGCTTAGGACTGTAGGTTCCGGTAAGCAGCGGGGTGGGGTTGCCGCCGCACTCCAAAACGTCCGCTGGTACCCTGCCATGATCCTTTGGTAGTCCAGAATCCATAAAGAGCCATCTTTTTTGCCATCCACGGCACTCGGATTCCGGCCACACTTACCGGAATGACGAAGCGGGGGCTGAACCATTACCTTACCCCTCGCCTTCCGACCCGACCCGCCGGCGGAAACGATGCGTAAAATCCGGATCATAGAGCTTGGATGTCTGCAAGCTCGGCCAGTCGCGCGCCCCTAATGTCGGGCTAACGATGATCATGGCCTGGCTGTCGACCTGTTCGGCGCGACACCTGGCCTCGATGTCGGCGAGTGTGCCGCGGATGATCTTCTCTTCGCCGGGCCAGCTCGCCTTGTGGACGACCAGCACCGGCGCCTGCTCCTGCCAGCCTGCCGCGCACAGCGCGCTGCGCACCTTGCGCAGCAACCGGATGGAAAGGAATAGGCATAGGGTGCAGCGATGCCGTGCCAGTGCCTCCAGGGTTTCGCCCTCCGGCATGGGCGTGCGGCCCGCCACCCGGGTGATGATAACCGTTTGGGTCACCTCGGGCAGGGTGAGGCTCTCCACGGCCGCCGCCGCCGCGGCCATGGCGGAGGAGACACCGGGTACCACGCCGATCTCGATAGCGGCGGCATCCAGCGGTCGTGCCATCTCGATCAATGCGCCGTATAGGGAGGGATCGCCGGTCTGCAGGCGCACCACCCGGTCATGCACCCGTGCCTTTTGGATCAACCAGCCGGTGATCGCCTCTAGCGTCATATCCTTGGAATCGGCAATCTCGCAGCCGGACGGCGCCCAGCGCAAGGCCGTCTCTGCGACCAGAGAACCGGCATAGAGGATTGCACCGGCGCCGGCGATGAGTCCGCGACCCTTGACCGTGATCAGGTCCGGATCGCCCGGTCCGGCACCGACGAACCATACCTTACCCATCATCTGCGTCGGCGCGGTGGGTTTGTCAGCGTATCGGATCAACACAATGGAAATCGGTTTGAGAGCCTGTCCAGCTTAGAGATGGTGTGTCGCCACATCCGCTCGCTGCCTCAACAGACCGATGACGAGTTCGGTCAGGATCAGCTCCATCGCATACATCATCTTGCCGCCGGGGATCACCAGGGTGTTGAAGCCGGTGATCATGGCCCCGTCGATCAGGCCCTTGAGGTTGAGCTTATACTCGATGCTGGGCTTGGGTTTCTGAAAATGGATCAAGACCAGGCTCTGGTCGGCAGTCGGGATGTTGGCTACGGAGAAGGGATTACTGGTGTCGATGAGGGGGATGCGCTGGAAGTTGATGTGGGTCGCGGAGAACTGGGGCACGATGTAGTGCATATAGTCATGCATACGACGGTGGATCGTCTCCAATACCACCTCCTGTCGGTAGCCCCTTTCTGCCATGTCGCGTTTGATCTTCTGCACCCACTCGAGGTTGATGGTGGGACACACACCGATCAGCAGATCCACCTCCTTGGCCATATCGATGTCGTCGGTGACCACACCACCGTGCAACCCCTCGTAGAAGAGCAGATCCGTATCCGGCGGGATCGGCTCCCAAGGCGTAAAGGTGCCCGGCTCCTGCCCGAAGAGTGCGGCTTCTTCCTCGTCATGGATATAGTAACGGCGCTCCCCCCTGCCGGACTCCCCATAGCGGCGGAACAGCTCGAATTGCTTCTCGAACAGGTTAGCCTCAGGTCCGAAGTGGCTCAGGTTGCGGCCCTCCGTCTTGGCCTTCTCGAGCTCCTCCTTCATCTGCTGCCGGTCGAAGCGGTGAAAACTGTCGCCTTGGATGGTCGCCGCGCGGGCGCCGACCCGCCGGAAAATATGCTCCAATGCATCCTTCACCGTGGTGGTTCCGGCACCGGACGAGCCGGTTACGGCGATGATCGGGTATTTCTTCGACATGCTTATACTCTGTCATATTTCCATGCGGTTGAACGTCTCGGTCAAGAGACCTTTATCCACAGATTACGCAGATTGTCAAAGCTGGTTTCGTTTTCCATCGGTGCACCGAGCAATCCGCACGACCCACAATTCAACCAATAGCCGCATCGAAAACACACTCCGATTTCGGCTAACATTGCAAACTCATAGGATCGATGCTATCTCATGATGTGATTCCATCAGGAGGTATCCCCATGACCAAAAAATATATCGTGCGTCTGACCGCGGAGGAGCGCGCCCTGCTCACCGAGTTGGTGAACAAGGGCCAGGCGGCGGCCTATAAGATCAAGCATGCCAATGTGCTGCTGAAGGTCGATGCGGACGGACCGAACAACTGGAGCGATGCGCAAGCCGCGGAGGCCTTCTCCTGCGCCCCGCGAACCGTGTTCACACTGCGCCAACGCTTTGTGGAGCAAGGGCTTGGGGCGGCCCTGGAGCGCAAGCAGCGTGAGCGGCCCCCGCGCGCACCGATTCTCGATGGGGAGAAGGAAGCGCGCCTGATCCAGCTCGCCAGTAGCGAGCCACCACCCGGACATGCCCGGTGGACCTTGCGTTTACTGGCCGCAGAGCTGGTTGCCCTGAAGGTAGTGGACGCCATCTCCGCACCGACCGTCATGCGCGCCCTCAAAAAGATAGGCGGAAACCGTATCAGCGAACCTGCCGGGTGATCCCGTCTGAGCACAAGGCCGAGTTAGCGGCCTGCATGGAAGATCGGTAGTGGTTAAGGTTTAAATGGAAACATCGCCACTCGCAGTGGGTTGGGCACGTCACACGCAGCACCCCCTCTCCCTCCGAGGGTGTCGCAAAAGCCCCTCTCCCGGCGGGAGAGGGGCTTTTGCGACACCCTCCCGCCGGGAGAGAGCCTGCCCCGAGCGCAGCGAGGGGGGCCGGGGAGAGGGGATCAAATCAAGCAACGGGGCATCATGAACCCTTCTACGCTAACCATTTAAATTACCACTACCGGAGGATCTTCCGGAGGTTATGGGTGTCTATAGACCTGCAACGCCTGGCGGTCTGTCGGGACGGGCGGCCGGTCCGGTTGGTCGGGGAAACACGCTGATCCCTCCCCGGCAAGTCGGGTTAGCCCCTCAACACTGAGGGCGCGCGGATCAGCTCAAGTGACTATACTCTTAATATAAGCCGAAATGTGGAAAAAATCATATTTCATCCTCTCTGCCCTTGTGATCAGTGGATTGGGGATGTTGCTGCTGGTTTATCTTCAGTCCCACCGGAGTGCCTCCTTCGAGACTGCCGTAGAGATGGGCGAACAATTGGCACAACAGGGTCGCGAAGATATTCCGGCCTGCACGGGTTGTCATGGTGGATCGGGCGAAGGCAACCGGGGACTCGGTTACCCCAGATTGGCCGGATTGCATCCTGACTACATTCGTAAACAACTCCGGGATTTTGCACGCAATCCCTTGGACATCGGCGTAAAAGTCGATGCGATCGCACGTGATTACACCAAGACGCCTCGTATCTATAAGGATCTCACCGTCTATTCACCGGGTATTCGATCCGATGCAATAATGAACCCGATTGCCAAGGCACTGACACCTGAGGAGATTGACAATTTGTCCGAATACTATGCCCGGTTACCGTTCAAGGCGCGGCCGGTCGCGGCGGATTTTCAGACGCTGGAAAACGGTCGGGAACTGGCCGCGCGCGGCAAACCGGAATATATGATGCCACGCTGTAGCGCCTGCCATGGCCCGAATGGAGAAGGCTTCGGCGCTATCTTCCCGCCCTTGAGCGGCCAACCTCCACAATACATTATCAATCAGATCAACAAGTGGCAGCGCGGTGAACGCGATAATGACAATCTAGCGATCATGAAAAATATATCCAACCTGTTGACCGATGGCGATAAAAAAACCATCGCTGCCTACTTCGATAATATGTCCTATGAGGTAAATCAATAATGCCTCGGTTCAAGCTATATTATCTATTCACAGTAATCAATGCGTCTCTCGTCACGGCCATCACGGCGCAAGAAATCGATCCTTTGGAGGTCCGCCCCAGCCTGGTCGAGCCGCGCGTCAGCTTGCCCACCGAATTGATCGCAGTGCCGGTCGTCAATCCCGGCGAGTACTATGTCCCCCCAAAAGTGGAAGATATCCCGGACGATAAATACGGCGATATGGTGCGCTGGGGGCGTGAGATCTTCGTCAATACCCAAGTGCATGGTCGGCGCTTCGTCGGCAACGGTTTGAATTGCAGCAGTTGCCATCTATCGGAGGGTCGTCAGCCCTATGCCATGCCCCTATGGGCGGCCTATGGGATGTATCCGCAGTATCGCTCCAAAAATCGAGAGGTAATCACCATTCAGGAACGGATTCAGGATTGTTTTCGATACAGCTTGGACGGCATTGCCCCGACCTTGGACACCCCGGAGATGGAGGCCTTGGTGACCTACATGCATTGGTTGTCCAAGGATGTACCGATCGGGGTCGAGTTGCCCGGCCGTGGCCTTGCACCCATCAGCCGAACCCGTTCCCCTTCTCATATCAATGGCGAAATCGTTTATAAAACCCGGTGTGCCATGTGTCATGGCGAAGACGGCAAGGGTCAGAAACACAAAAACGGCGTGGGCTATATGTTTCCGCCCTTATGGGGGGGGGATTCATTCAATCGTGGAGCGGGTATGAATAAGATCAGAAGGGCGGCGCGCTATATCAAGGCCAATATGCCGCTGGGCGCCGGCTATACCCTGACGGATATGGAGGCCTGGGATGTCGCTAATTATATGTGGATCCACTACCGTCCGTTCGATCCCCGGGTGGGTTGGTTCTTGAATGCGTTGGGACCCAAGCCGGGCGGGGGTTGGTAAGTGGGTGCCTTTTTCTCCTTGTTCAATTGTACGGCCTGGTTCGGGTTATTAAACCGCGCGGTCATCAAGAACGATCTGGTTGCCGGCATCATTGCCGGCGTGCTGATTCTACCCCAGGCCGTTGCCTTGGCGACATTGGCGGGTATGCCACCTGAGTACGGGCTATACACCTCTATCTTTCCGGTGATCATCGCGTCCCTGTTCGGCTCTTCCTGGCAGGCGCTATCGGGCCCCAATACGGCGTTGGCGATTATGATCGCCACGGCGCTCGCGCCTTATGCTTCATTGAGCACGCCCGATTACATTATGTATGCCATTACCTTGAGTTGTATCGTGGGCGTGATCCAGCTCCTATTTGCGGTGTTTAAATTAGGCGCTGTCTTCAACTATTTTTCCGAAACGGTTCTGATCGCTTTGATTACCGCCGTCGGGATCACCATTATCTTACGTCAGTCGGGCGATTTCATGGGTATCATCATGAATGTCCCCGAGGACATCGATTACACCCTGTATCGGTTATTTTTCAGTGCACATCTCATCAACGGCTATGCCGTGACCGTAGGGGTTACGACGATTCTAGTCAGTGTGCTCTCGAGACGCTATCGGCCCACATGGCCCCATCATATTGTTGCCATCCTGGTGGGAACCCTGATGGCGGAAATACTGGATCTGCTGTTCGGCTCGGCGACCACGGCCATCGATAGACTGGGCCATCTGTCATTGAGCGTTGCCCCTTTTTCACACCCGGATTTCAGTCCCGGTAATTTCGCGGAGGCCGCAGAGGGGCTGATGTCGGCGGGGTTCAGTATTGCCTTAATGGGATTGATTCAATCGACTATTATTGCTCGGGGCCTGGCGACCAAGACCGGGCAACTGATCGATAATAACAAGGAGGTCGCAAGTCAGGGCCTATCCAATATCGCCGGCAGCTTTTTGTCCTGCTTTCCGGCCTGCGGCTCATTCAATCGCAGCGCGGCCAATTTGGAAGCAGGCGCTTTGACCCCCCTGGCGGGTATTGTCTCGGCATTGGCACTGGCGCTCCTGGTATTCGGTGCGAGCCCTTTGATTGCGCGCTTACCCATGCCGGTCATGGCGGGGGTCTTGTTCATCGTGGCCGTCAATTTGATCAAGCTGAAAGACATCAAACGGTTACTGGCGATACGCAGCGAGGCGAGAATCATCTTTGTAGTTACCCTGATAACGGCCCTGTACGGCAATCTGGCGGATGGTGTCTTTTTGGGGGTCTTTTTATCCATTGTGGCCTATTTGAGGAGCGTTTCCGTTCCCGAGATCGAGCTACTGTTCGGACTGAAAGCCGAGCAGTACCGGCCCGCGGGGGTGGAACGGGCAACGGTATTGAAGGTCTCCGGCAGCCTGTTCTTCGGCTCGGTGAACGGCCTGGAGAAGTTTCTCGTGGATTTGAATACCCGAGGTGGACGCCAAGGGTCCTTGGTTATGATCTGTGAACAGATCCAAAACATGGACGAGTCGGCACTGGAGGTCTTGATCCATGAGGCGCTCAAACGCCGCGAGGCAGGTGGGGATTTATTCCTTTGGTTGGGGAATCATAAGCTGGATACGGTGATTCGAGGCAGTCGGTTGCCGGAAGTGATCGGTGATGATCACTTGTTGTACCACACAGGGTAATGCCATTAAGTTAGCTGCCGGCCGCTGGTCGTGGTAGGTCGGGTTAGGCGCGCCTTTCAAGGCCGGTATGTGCCAGCGAGGCCAAACGCGCCGTAACCCGACAATGCGGTCTCTCGAATTCGCGGATGGCGCCGCTGTACGCCGCCGGCTTCGATTGAATCCGCATCTTCTACGGAGCAAACAGGTACCCACCATCGAATGTCGGGCTAGGGCGCGTTCAAAAGCGTTTGCATCCCTCACCACCGAAAGACGCGCCTAACCCGACCTACAAGACTTAACTTAATGGCATTGCCACACAGGGTAGTTGTACCACACAGGGTATGAGAGAGGCTCGAAATGGAAAAAATTAGGTTGATTGTCGCTGCTCTTTTATTGTGTATATCAGTGACTACCTTGGCCGCTGAGCAACTGAAGTATCGCTTGTTGTTACAAGTCAGTGAAGACAGCGTCGACAAGCTCAATACGGCCCTGAACAATGCCCGGAGTGCACTCGCGGCCTTCGGCCCGGAAAATGTCGATGTCGAAATCGTGGTTTATGGTGCGGGGGTGCAGACGCTCAAGTATTACGCGCCGATTCCCATCGCCGATAAGGTCAAGGAGGTGACGACGGAAGGGGTACGGATCATCGTGAGTGAGAACTCGATGCGCAGGGCGAAATTGAGACCCGCCGATATGTTGGAGCAGGTACGTTATGTGCCTTCCGGCATCGTGGAACTGGTCGAAAAACAGACCTTAGGTTGGAGCTATGTCAGGCCCTGAATCGGGTCGCCTGTGAGGATCTCTAAGAGGCTGTCTAAAAAGGCATAGTAGGCGGTAGGCTGGGTTGAGGAACGAAACCCAGCTTTGACGGGCTAGCCTGACTTGCCGGGTCTCGTCCTTCGGCCCAGCCTACCGCTTTAAAATCAGTATGTTAGTTTTTAGACGGCCTCTAAGTAACAATCCAAACCTCGTTTTTTCCCTGGATAGGATCATGTCCCACGACCAGAACTTCAAAAACCTCCTCCTCGACTATTCCCGCCAGGCGCTGGCCTTTTTCGCCGCCGCCGAGGCCGCGAAGATCGACGAACGGGTGCACATTACACCCGTTCGCCAAGAGCAGTTCCAAGAACGCCTCGGCGAACGCTTTCGGGAGCTCGATGTGCCGCTACGGGTAGAGTGGCCCGACGGACGACACGAGGCCCTCCTGTTCGTGCTCGAAGAAGAGAGCGACGCCCGCCGCTTCTCCATCCACCGCCTGGCCCACTACTGTCTGGATCTGGCCGAGCTGATGAAGACCGACCGTGTGGTCCCGGTCGTCATTTTCCTGCGCCAAGCGAAAGGTGTGGCCCAACGCCTGCGCCTGAGCGGAGATCAGGACACCTACCTCGACTTCCGCTACCTGAGCTGTGCCCTCGGTGAGCTGTCCTATGAGGACTACCGCCACAGCGATAACCTGGTAGTACGGCTGAACCTGCCCAACATGCAGTACCCTGCGCGGCGCAAGGTCGAAGTCTATGCCCAAGCGGTTCGGGGACTGATTGAGCTGGAACCCGATCCCGAGAAGCAACTCAAGTATCTGGACTTCATCGACATCTACGCAGCGCTTGATGATAATGAGCGGGCCGAATATCAGCGTGACTATCCCGACGAGGCGCAGACCATGAGCCGATTTGCCGAACGCTTCCACGAACAGGGCATGCAGCAGGGCATACAACAAGGCATGCAGCAGGGTATGCGGCAAGGCATACAGCAGGGTATGCAGCAAGGCATACAGCAGGGTATGCAGCAAGGCATACAGCAGGGTATGCAGCAAGGCATGCAGCAAGGCATACAGCAGGGCAAGCACCAAGGCGAAGCCTTGGTATTGGAACGCCAGCTACGCCTGAAATTCGGCACCTTACCCGACGCGGTACAGCGCCGTATCGAGCAGGCCAGCGAGCAGACCCTGTTGGAGTGGTCCGAGCGGGTCCTCACCGCCAGCCGTCTCGACGAGGTTCTGCACTGAGAGGATGTCGGCCACTTGCCGCACGCACCTGTCTCCCGAGCACCGGCGCTGCGGGCCAGGAACAATACCGTCGCCGGGATGCGTGGGGAACGCCGCACCCAGGTTTCCGAGCGCCTTCATGTTTATGCAGTTACGCGCACAAAGATAGCGGGGTCTCCTTATCCCACATGGCTACCTTAAAATTTTCAAGGTGCCCTTATTGGGTCTGTTTGGCTGTTGCCTGTTGTTCACCACTGAGACTCGCTGCGGGTGACGGACAGGTCACCCTGATCCACATCGGGGATCTCCACGGTCATTTGGTACCTCGTCCGCAGCTGCGGGATGCCGCGAGCGATCATGGAAAAATGGTCGGGGGTTTGGCCTATGTCTACGATCAGATCAGTAAGATCAGGCGGGCACACCCGAATAGCCTGTTGATCAATACCGGTGATACGATCCAAGGATCGGCGGAGGCCTTATTCTCACGTGGCGAGGCGCTGGTCGAGATATTGAACGCATTCAAAATAGATGCCTTTGCGCCGGGCAATTGGGATTTTCTTTATGGTACGGACCATTTCATTCGCTTGTTTGCGGGCGAAACGCCCAAAGCCAATTGGCATGCCGTTGCGGCGAATCTCTATTACGCGACCCTGTATGAATTTCCGGCAACCCCCTATGCCGATAAGGCCGGGCAAAGGGTATTACCGCCTTATCTGATCTACCAGGTCGGCGATGTCAAGGTCGGCCTGATCGGATTGACGGCGGAACGTGGTCCCAAGGCGTTGAGCCCCATGGTCATGGAGGGGTTTTATCTGACCACCGGGCAGGATGAATTGCCGAACGCTATTGATCTGTTGAGGAACCAGGAACAGGTTGATTTGGTCGTATTGCTGTCCGAACGCGGTCTGGCGAATAACTTGGCATTGGTGGAGACCTTTCCGGGCGTGGACATCGTGTTGTCCTCCGATATGCACGAAGAGACCTACCAGGCGCTGGTGGCCGAAACCGGTACCATACTGGTGGAAGAAGGACAGGATGGAACCTTGGTGGGTGAGCTTACGGTTAGGGTAGAGGACAAGAAAATAACGGATTGGCAATGGCAGGCCCATCGCATCAGTGTCGACAATAATGTCCCTCACCCGAAGATAGCGGCAAAGATCGACGCGATTCGGAGGCCGTTCATAAAAGGAGAGGGTTTTAAACCCCATGTCAACCCCATCAATGGGGCAGTCCTGCGAACGCCCGTCGATACCATTATCGGGCACACCTGGATTCCGTTGCATCGTTCCAATTTTTCGGACGCCGAACGGGCCCCGGCGGTTATCGAAGGCACCTCGCACAACTTCCTGACCGATGCATTCAGAGTCGCCTGTCAGGCGGATGTGGGTGTTATCCGTGGTTTTCGCTATGGAACCCATATTGCACCTGGGCCGATCAGGCTCGAGGATATTTACCATTATATCCCCATCGGACCACAAATCGCTTGTGGTTTGATATCCGGCGATGACCTGAAATTGCAGCTGGAACGCTCCGCACAGGCAGTATTGAGTCAATGGGTCGGCGCTTGGGGCGGCGGTTGGCTACCGGCTTTTTCCGGGCTCACCTATGCCTTGGACCCTTACAATGAATTCGGTTTGCGGACATCACGGATTCGAGTCAATGGCGAATTGATGGATCATGAGAAGATGTATAGGGTAGCCGGCTATTGGTATGTGGATGAACCGTCACAAATCAACCGGCACCCCGCATTGGAAATCAAGGTGTTGAGAGATAAAGACGCCGGTATCGTGGATGCCACGGAAGTGGTTGCCTATTATTTGCAGACCCTGCCGGGGCATCTGGTCACGCCCTCATTGGGCCGAGTGAAGTTGTTGCAGCCGCTACCGAAACCGATCTGGAAAAACCGAGAGATACAACCGCTCAGGGGTGCTGTGAGGGTGGATTACGGCGGGGACTAGTCCATCATTTCAGTACATTTTGCCTACTATCCTGCGCTCGTTCCCAGGCTCCAACGCCTGCCTGTGCGTCCCTGCACGCAGACAGGTGGGAACGCTGTCTTGTCCGCTCCGGCGGATCGTGCCCCTCTGTGCCGACATGGGTTGGCTTGGGTCGGCTTACCTGGTCGCTTGTGGACGCTGGAGCCTGGGAGCCGGCAATATCAAATGTCAACAGGCCCTAACTAAAGCGAAGCGGATGATGAACTATCTGACACCTGAAGATCTCTACGGTCTGGAAGCCTACGCCAAACTACGCGGCGACTTCCGGGCCAAGGTAATGGCGCATAAGCGGGACCGAAAGATCCACGTTGGTACATACGCGACGCTTTACTTCGAGGATCGGCTGACCATTCAATACCAGATCCAGGAAATGTTGCGTATCGAACGTATCTTCGAGCCGGAAGGCATCGCCGACGAGCTGGCGGCCTACAACCCGCTGATTCCCGACGGCAGCAATTGGAAGGCGACCTTCATGATGGAGTACCCGGACGCCCAGGAACGCCGGGCGGAACTCGGTAAACTCATCGGGATCGAGGACCGGGTCTGGGTACAGGTCATCGGCCAAGAGAAGGCCTTTGCCATCGCCGATGAAGATCTGGAACGCGCGGACGAGACCAAGACCTCGTCGGTGCACTTTCTGCGCTTCGAACTGACGCCGGAGATGATCGCTGCCTTGAAGGCCGGAGCGGACCTGGCGGTCGGCATCGATCATTCGCATTACCGCCAGGCAGTAAGCGTCAATGAGGCTACGCGCACCGCGTTAATGCGGGATCTCGACTGACCGATCTCAGGGCGCCTTACAACTGGGGGCGGACAATTCAGTCCGACTCTTGCTGAGTAGGGAAGGTGGATTTTCCTATAGGAAAATTCGGCTCAAACGAAGCCTTTTGGTCGTGGAATAGCCGCAGGATGGACAAAGCGAAGTCTGTCCATCCAGTTGGCCTCGAGCGCTGGTCATCGCGCAGGGCTCCTCAAACCGCGGCCTCTTGTCGGGAGACAAATCAGACGCAGCGTGCCCATCAAATGGCGATGGGCACGCTTCGCCAGGTGCACCCTCCCAGACTATCAGGGTTCAGAAATCTGCGTGGAATGACCGCAGCCTTGAGCCCAGCTTGCTGGGAGCTCGTTTTGCCCATCCTACTCAATGTCAACACGACCTAGTTTCGACACAGTTAGTACCTGCCCGGCGCAACAAGACAACCGAATCGGTCCGCACAGCGGACTCTACGCTACCGACCCTCGATCAGGACGTAGGGTGCCCAGTATTTCGGACGGCTGCGTTTGGAATCCTCAGCCCTGATCCAGGCCAGTTGGATCTCTCGCAGGATTTCCGCCGGGTGGCGTCCAGGGTCCTCGAACCACTTTGCATAGAAATCCTTCATGAAGCCGGTAGCCGGAGAATCATTCAGCTTCCAGAGACTCATGAGCACATGGCGGGCGCCGGCGATGCGAAAGGCGCGCACCAGACCATAGACCCCCTCCGAGTAATCCACCTCGCCGCGGCCGGTATCACAGGCGGAAAGGGTAACCAGCTCGGTACCCTCCAGATTCAGGTCCTGAGCCTCCAAAGCATAGAGGATACCATCCTCGTCGGTAGGGCTCGTTTTATCGTACAAGCCGTCATTGGCACCGGCCAATGCCAAGCCGGCCAGGGTCAGGGGCCGCTCGCTGGGTTTGTCCTTACCGAGAAAGAAGCCGTGGGTAGCCAGGTGCAATATACGCGGCGGGGAGGCGGAGGATTTGAGCAGGGATTTGAGTCGGGTCTCCGAGGCATCCTGGTTCCGCCACACCTCGGCTTTGCTATTGTCGGAATCCCAATAGAAATCCGCAATTGCCTTGGCCTCTCGGCCAGAGGACTCAAGGAGATCGAAACAGTGCCCCCCACTGCGCAGGCGTTGGTTCATAGCCAGCATCCGGTTTCCATCCACCGCTTCGCTCGTTACGGGTGAGCCTCCCGCTTGTTTGGCCGCGGATGAAGACTCTGACTCGGGGCATGAAGGCTCTGACTCAGAGCAGTCCACTTCACCGTAGTCCACCCCGCCGTAGACAACCATGCCCCTGGCGACAGAGGTCAGATTCGAACCAGACTCAATAAGGTCGCGTCCGGTCTGAATCCGGTGCAGTTCCTGACGCTCCACCCAATAGTGTCCGTCGGGGAGTATCAGGCGGGCGAAGGGGACCAGATCCAGCATACCGTCCGGGGCGATATAGAGTCGGTCATATTTGGTCAGCTCGGCATCCAGCTTGCCGAAGAGCATTTGGTAGAGCTTGCGGGCCAACTCCTTACTGTCAGTTTTCCGCAAAGGGCTACTGCTTGGAACTGCGGGTAAGCAGCCAGATTTGCGGACCCACTCTTTGCTGACAGTTTCCCGTAGGGCGCGCTGGGTCTTGACCATGGGCTCGGTTGGGCCGAGATCCTTGAGCAAGATCTCGGGTCCATCTCCAGGGTCGGCGGGGATCAAGAGAGCGAGCCAGTGCGGCTCCCCGGAATCATCGGTCGCGAAATCTACTGGCCGGAATGCGCGTAGGGAGAGCAGGGCCGAGCCCTTGGGTAACCCGGATCGTATCTGTTTCCAATCGACGTCACGGTTCGCCCGATGCCTGCGATACTCCCGGCTCAGCCTGGCCAACTCCACCTCGCGGCGTTCGACTTCCGTACGGATGGCAGCGATGGCGTTCTTATCCGGCACGGGCAGGTTCATCAGCCGACTCAAATCAGCTCGGTACCTACCCAACTCCTTGGCGATCGTCATCACCTGCGGATTCTGGCTGGACCGGACAAGCCGAGCGGTTAGGGCCTCGGATTCCTCGGCCAATCGCTTCCAGCGCAGCGACACATCGGCGGCCAGCCGCAAGGTATCCGGTCGCGGATACCGGAGGGCGAGGCTGAACACTAGGTGTTGGAATTTGGACCTGATCACCAACCAGCGGCGGCGTGTCCGTTCGTTGAGCGTAGTATCGAGCTGGGTGCCGACGAAGCCGCGCAGGTCCTTGTCTGAACGACGCAGCTCCTCCAGGGCTTGGTCTAGTTGCCCGCGATTGATCAATGTATAGGCCAGATTGCCCCGAGTGCCCAGGGTGTCGGGGTGCTCCTTACCCAATACCCGCTCGCGGCCTTCAAGGGCGCGCATATAGAACAATTTGGCCTTGTCGTAGCGGCTCTGTGCGTTATACAACCAAGCGAGATTGTTGGCACTAGTAAGGGTTTTGGGATGGTCCTCACCCAACACCCGCTCGTGGTCCTCAAGGGCACGTATGTACCACGGCTCGGCCTTGTCATAGTGGCCTTGGGTACCATATAGTACGGCGAGATTGTTGACGCTTTGCAGGGTGATGATGTAATCCTTGCCATACACCTGCTCGCTGGTCTTCTGAGCATGCAGATACAAAGACTCAGCCTTATCGTAGCGGCCTTGTCTGTAGTACAGGAAACCGAGGTTGTTGACACTGATAAGGGTGTCGGGATGATTCTTACCCAATATCCGCTCGCTGGCTTCACATACGCGCTTGTACAGCCGCTCGGCCTCATCGTCGCGCCTTTGACTGTCATACAATCCGGCGAGAGCGTTGACGCTGAGGAGGGTTTTGGGGTGGTCTCTGCCTAGTACCCGCTCGTGGCCTTCAAGGGCACGCACAAAGAGTGGCTCGGCCTCGCCATAGCGGGCTTGCGCTTCATAAAGTATGGCGAGGTTATTGATGCTTCGCAAAGTGTCAAGGTGGTCCTTGCCCAGTACCCGCTCGTAGATCTCACGGACGCGCACAAGGTGCTTTTTGGCCTCATCATAGCGACCTTGTTCGCTATATAACACGGCGAGGTTGTTGATGCTGAGGAGGGTTTTAGAATGGTCTTGGCCCAGTGTCCGCTTGCGGGTCTCAAGAACCTGCAGATACAGCGGTTCAGCCTCACTATAACGGCCTTGCACTCGATACAACTCGGCGAGGTTGTTGATGCTAAGGAGTGTTTGGGAATGGTCCCGGCCTAAAATCCGCTCCTCGGTTTCACGGACACGCACAAGGAGCGACTCGGCCTCGTCATAGCGGCCTTGCTCATGATACAGATCGGCGAGGTTGTTCAATGCGGCGAATGTCCCCTGGTGCTCTTGACCAAGGTCCCGCTCGGCCAAGGCCAATGTCTCACGGGCATTAATTTCTGCTAGGGAATATTCACCGGCCTCAAGGAGGTTAACCGTGGTTCGATTGAGGGCACTAACCAGATCTTCCGCGGTCGGCTCTACGTCCCCTCGTCCGCGAAGGATATAGAGTGCTGCCTCGGAAACGGGGCCAACGGGCTCCACCGCCCAACTCGGAGTTGCCGCGGCCAACAGCATAAGCACTAAGCAGGCGATTCCGAATCCAGCTTTCATTGTTTCGGGTCTCCTTGCATGAGGTTACGGAACAGTTGATGAATTCCGAAAAGATCGTGAATCACTTTCTCCAGGAATCCCCATAACCATCATGTGAACTGCGTTCGTTTCTGACAGAGAGTGTTGCAACCTTCAGTGCCCATGCAATCATCCGGGACCTGACACCTAACCGACTCCCACTAATCGTGCGTAGCGCCGACTTTTTCCACCCTTGCCGTTGTTCTTCTCGGTCTTGGGTGAAAATCCATTCCCCCGCCTCGTTCGATTGGTACAGGGCGAACTCCTCGTCACTGTCGAAATCTTCGCGTATCAGGACTCGCGGTAACCTTGGTTTACTCATGGCTATGCGGCCGTTCGGTAACAACAAGTCGATGCGCAGGTCATACAAGTAAAGGTAATGTCAGGAACCCGGAATGGTCGGTATCCGACGCATAGCCCGGACCCGATCTCGCTGTACCTGGAGTGTCGGTATCTTGTCGGCGTCCTGGTCGGGCCGGATCAGGTACAGGGCATGGACCGTCTCCAGCAGAAGTCGGTATTTGTCGCCCTCGGCCAAATCCTGCTGCACCTTTTGCAGCTTGGTTGGCAGATCGCCCGAATCCGGCTTGATCCAGACCCGCACCCAGGAATAGTTCCGGAAACCGGATGCCTGGTGATCCCAATAGCGGGCGTCAGCGGTGAACTTGCCCAGGGAGTAGAACGACAGGAAGGCCAGGAAAATCCAGAGGGGGGTGGCTGGGACCAGGATGGGGGCAAGGCGAGCCCGGAAGACGAGGACAGCGACGAGCAGAAGGGCAATGAGCAATACCAACCACCAGTAGGATTGCAACACCCAGAAGCCGTACATGAAGTGATAGCGGAAAGGGATGTCGAGACCGATAAGCCCCAGTTCGAAATAGTCGTACCAGTGGTAGGCGTAGGACCAACCGCCGACGTAGACCAGGGCCGCAATCAGGATGATGATACCACCGGTCTCCAGGGCGCGGGGGCTATCACTCATGGTGAATTTCCTCCGGTAGGGATTCCTGCTGCTGCTCGCGGCGGTTCACCGTCTTCCAATCCGCCTGCCGCTTCTCTGTCCTAGTCGCCACGGAGTTGAGGGTCTATGTCAACAACATCATCGAGTCGGCATGGCGTACAAGGGGGTTCTCCGTCCGGCACGCGGCTCAGGTCGTCCATGCGTTCGGTCAGTTCGATTTGATCCTTTGTCTCTTTCTCGGTTTGATCCTTCGTAGCTTTTTTGGTGCAGAAGACATGGATACCCGATGGCCGTTTCTGCTCCCGGCAGTCGAACCACAGGTTGTCATCCACGTCCTGCAGACAGAAGCAATCGGAGCCGGATGCGGGACCGGCCAATAGGCCCGCAAGGGTAAGCAATAGTGCATAGCGCATTCTTTGTACCTCGAAGTTTATAATTATTCAGACCCCCACTATTTTGCCATCCATGGCACCTGGATTCCGGCAATCCCTGCCGGAATGACGAGGTGAGGGCTAAACGATTACTAGAGTTTCTGTTTTCGCATTCTCGATTATCCGTTTTCACCGCGTATCGGTGCAAAATCTCGTAGCTCTTTATGGATTCCAGACTGCTTTGGAGTACGCCGGCAAAGCGGTGCAGCCGGATCAAGTCCCAGCGGTGAGAAATACCGGCAGCATTTGCCGGGAACCTGGGCGCTGGGTCCCCCACGCGCCACGGCGACGGCGTTTTCCCCTAGCCGCAACGCTTTTGCTTGGGACGGAGGCATCGCCAAATCCAAAGCGGCGGTGGGCAGGTGCTCCATGGCCAACCCTGCGGTCAGGTCGGACACTGCGGATTCCAGTCGGTACCGGGGTGAGGTTACCGCCGTACTCCAAAGTTTCCGCTGCACCGCTCCGGTTCGCTATGGCTCACCACACCCTACGAATGATGAGAACCGTCGTTCTCTTCGCGTATCGGCGAAGCATAGCCATCTTCAACAGGCTCGGAGAGGCGGTGACCCTCACCGAACCACTCGCCAAGGTCGATCAACCGGCAACGCTCGTTGCAGAAGGGTCGCCACTTGGATTCCGGAACCCAGGGGACCGGCTTGCCGCAATTAGGGCAGGCAACTGTCTTGGGAGGGGTGTTCACGTGCAGCGCGGCGGGGAAATCTACGGATGACGGGTGAATTAGGTCGTGTTGACCTTTGGAAGGTCCGCACAGCGGACCCTACACTAACCATTTGATTGATTGTAGGGTCCGCTGTGCGGACCAGTGGGGTGTTGCGGCTATTTAATACGTGAAAACAGTCGGTTAGAGTTAAATGTCAACAGGTTTAGAAGACACAACAGGTAAGGGTAAAGGTCGTGTCTTTTTGCCAGGAGGTAGGTCGCCCTGTCTCTTTAACGCTCATAAAGCGGATACTGAAGCGATTCTTGTGGCCACTGATTTCGGGAAAGAGATGGCTGCCGTCTTTTAGGGTGACGCGCACTAACTGGGCCGGGGCCTGGATATTCAAGGCCTCTTGATAAAAGCCGCCGGTGGCGGTCACCTCGCGCGGTTCGGCGCTGGTGCGCGCCAAAGAGAGCGCCAAGGTGATGCCGTTGCTCGCCGGTTGCAAGCTCTGCATCCAGTCGCTTAACTGTTGCTGACGCAACTTCAACGGCTGTCTCAGCCAGTAGTGGTATTGGGGTATATCGAAGCTGCAGGTGCCGCCGGGTATGCTGCTGCGTTTGGCAATGCTCTTAAGGAAGCCGTCCTGGCGTAGAGATTGCCCGATTTGCCCACTCGATTTATGGAGATCGGATATAGCCTTACGTAGATCATCGAGCGTCTTTTCCAGGGTCTTCGGATCCACTTCGGGCTCGCGCTGCATGCGGTTCAGTGCATTCGTGTTTCGCTCCAGCTCTTTCAGCAGCTCGGTCTTGATATCTCCCCGGGTGGTGATGGTGAGGATGCCCAGGATCCCTTCAACCGCCACCCGCGACATCCAGGGGTCCTCCTGGGGGAGGAAATGGGCGACCTTTTCGAGCAGGTACTCAAGGCGCAGGAAGGTACGGATCCTTTCATTCAACGGATACTCGAAAGTCAGGCTTGTGGACACGATCGTTTTCCTGGGTGGTTGGGACTCGCCGAGCTTTGGTGCCAAGCCCGTGGATGGGTAGAAAATCCTTGCAATCGGTCAGGTGTCCAAAGCCGCCATGACCTCGTCGGGGATGTCCGCATTGTGGTAGACGTACTGCACGTCGTCCAGGTCCTCCAAGGTATCCACCAGCTTGAGTAGCTTTTCGGCCGTTTCCCGGTCGAGCTCGATCCGGGTAGCGACATTGAAGGTCACCTCAGCGGCTTCGGTGTCGAAGCCCGCGCCGGTCAGGGCCTGCTTGACGGTGGCAAAATCCTCCGGTGTCATGATCACATCCAGGGAGCCATCATCGTTGACTACCACGTCTTCCGCACCGGACTCCAGCGCAATCTCCATGACGGTATCTTCGTCGGTGCCGGGTGGAAGGCTGATGATACCCTGCTTGGCGAACAGGTAGGATACCGAGCCATCCGTACCCAGGTTACCACCATGCTTGGCGAAGCCGTGACGAATCTCCGCAGCGGTGCGATTGCGATTATCGGTCATACAGTCGACCATGACCGCGATGCCGCCCGGACCATAACCCTCATAGCGGATCTCGTCGTAGTTTTCTCCCTCGCCCCCGCCGGCACCACGCTTGATGGCGCGGTCTACGGTATCCTTGGGCATGTTGGCGCCGAATGCCTTGTCCACCGCCAGACGTAGTCTCGGATTTGTATCCGGGTCCCCTCCCTCCTCGCGGGCTGCGACCGTGATTTCCCGGATCAGTTTGGTCCAGATCTTGCCTCGCTTCTTATCCTGGGCCGCCTTACGGTGCTTGATGTTGGCCCATTTACTGTGACCTGCCATCGATTACCTCGCTACCTCTCCACCACGCATAGGACCCCATGTCTTTCTGAACGCGACCAATCGCACCCGGGGAATTCGCTCCGGGACTCAACCACTACCAGCTGAAGCTGGTAGGTTGGGCCACTAAAGTGGCCCTCGGCGGACTCAACCGCCGACTGAAG